>CAXBDI010000077.1:0-19234 GCA_963974445.1 uncultured Alphaproteobacteria bacterium | reverse complement strand
GGGCAGCAATATCGCCGGAATGGACCGATTCCTGCCAGCCACGTGAGCAGTTACCTTGATACAGCCGGAATGGGAGTATTCCCGTCCAAATTCAGCCGAGATATAAGCCCGGATCTCGACCGTAGAGCGACAGAAACGCTCGTCCAGCCAAGCGCATAACGCGGCCTCCTGTGCCTGGGTCATCTGGGAATGACCGCCCTTCCATCCATTCAGGGCAAGCGCATCCCAGCCATCGTCCCGATAGGTTTTGTACCAGCCGCGGATCGTATCGTCGTCCAGATACAAGAACTCAGAAATCTCTTGGCAAGATTTGCCGTCGTCGAGCAGCAGGCTGCGTGACCCGCCGCGACGCAGCCGCCTGTGGATTTGTGGACAACCGCTACGCGGTTGACACACAACTCCACAGGCAACACAGCAACAGCAGCGGACAATTAATGTGCTATCAAAACCGGTCAACTCGGTTTGCTATCGACAGTTCTCTCCGGCCCACTACACCCTATAGTCGCACTTTGGCGCGGCGCTATTCCTAGTAGCTGGCAGCCCTCCGGATCTGTCGCCGTCTCGGCAGAAAGGGTCTTGCAATGCGCATCGCATTGATCAATCCGAACACAAGCGCCTCCACTAGCGGCCTGATGATGGAGATTGCGGCTGGCTGCGCGCCGGCAGGGATGGAGTTCGTTGGCATGACCGCTGCCAAGGGTGCGCCGCTGATCACCGATCCAGCGGCCTTGGCGGTTGCGGCGGCAGAGGTGGCGGACATGGCGACCAGCCTTGGCGGGTTCGATGGCGCGATTGTTGCGGCATTCGGCGATCCCGGCCGCGATGGCCTCGCCGTGCGCGTGCGCTGCCCGGTCGCCGGCATCGCCGAAGCGGCCTTTGCAGAAGCCGATCAGGTCTCCGGCGGCCGCTTCGCTGTGGTTACGATCACGCCGGGTCTGGTGGAGGCGATGCGCGCGTCGGCGAACCGCTATGGCCACGGCGAAGGACTGGTCTCCATCTCGACCACTTCAGGCGATCCGCAAGCGCTAACCGCTGACCCGGCAGCGTTGGAACAGGCCATGGCAGACCTGGTGGCGATGGAAATTTCCCGAAACGCCGTCCGCGCCGTCATCATCGGCGGCGGCCCGCTCGCCCGCGTTGCCCGCCGCCTGGCGCCGCAGTTCCCGGTGCCGATCATTGAGCCGATCCCGTCCGCGGTCGCCCATCTGGCGCGCCTGCTAGGTGGCGTTTAGAGGGATTTCGGCCAGACGAAGCCGCCGGTTGCCGCCTCATAGCGCAAGCCCAGGTCGAGCAATCTTCGCTCGGTGCCCATCGCGCCGATCACCTGCACGCCAATCGGCATGCCGCTCCGGGCAGGAACCGCAGGCAGTTGCAGAGCTGGCAGGCCGGCAGCATTGACCCAGCCGGTATAGATAGCGTGACCGCGCGGGCCGACGGCCTCTCCGGCGATCATGGAGGGAAAGGGCTCTGCAGCCGGCCACGGCATCGCCGCGCAACTCGGCATCAGCACCATGTCCCAGTCCTGAAGCATCGCCGCTGCACTCCGGCGCAAAGCATCGATCATGTCCAGCATGGCCCACAGCATGGTCGCCGGCAGAGCCGCGCCGCGGGCCGCCATCTCCCGATATTTCGGTGCTGCGGCAGCCGCGACCTCAGGGTCGTCAGCGAACAATCGCGCCAGACCGATCTCGGCGATCTGGCTCCAGATGGCGTTGAGAGGCTCAAGGTCGAGCGGCAAGGGCCCCTCGGTGACAGCGCAACCAAGGTTGGAGAGCATCGCAGCCGCAGCGTCCGCGGAATCGAGGATCTCTGGCGCGCAAGGGGCGTCTCCCAAGCGCGGCACATACAGCACCCGCGGAGCGTCTGGCCAGGGCGTCGGATTGTGCCCGGCGAGGCTGCGTGGGTCGCGGATGTCCGGTCCACTCAGCAGGCTGTCGAACAACGCGACATCGCGCATGGAGCGGGCAATCGGGCCGGCCACCTCGAAATCCAGCAAGACCTGCGGCAGGCCGCCGGCGCGTGGCACCCGGCCGATGCCGGGCTTCAGTCCGAACAGGCCGCAATAGGCCGATGGCCGCCGGATGGAGCCGCCGCCGTCGGTGCCGAGGCCCAGATGCGCCAGCCCCGCCGCCAGCGCGGCTACCACTCCGCCACTGGAGCCGCCGGGCGTCAAGGCCGGGTCGAATGGGTTGCCGGTCGGGCCGAAGGTGGTGTTGTCGGTATAGCCCTCGACCGCAAACTCCGGCGTGTTCGCCTTGCCGACGATCAGCGCGCCGGCTGCGATGGCTCTGACAACCGGAAGCTCGTCCGCCAATACCGGACGCTTCGCCAGCGCGGCGTTGCTCCAACTTGCTGGCATGCCGGCAGCCGCCAGATTGTCCTTCACCACCAGCGGCACGCCATCGAGGGGACCGCTAGGCTCGCCCGCCTGCCAACGGCGCGTGCTGGCGGCGGCGGCGGCGGTCAAGCCGGGATTGAGGGTGCAGTAGGCGTTCAGGGTCGGTTGCAGGCGCTGCACCGCGGCCAACAGGTCGGCGGCGACCGCCTCGGGCGTCAGCATGCCATTGCGGTAGGCGGCGAGCAGGCCGGCCACGTCCAGCTTCAGGGCATCCGTCATCGGCGCGTTTTCCTTCCGTCGCGTGGCGGCAGGCGAACCGTCAGGCAGCCACGTCCAGCTTCTCCAACGCGGCCAGCCATTGCGCCTCGGCCTGCTCCAGCAGGGCTATGACTTCGACGTATTTTTTCTGTGCAGCCTCGGTCTGCACGGCGGTGGCTTTTCCGTAGAATTCGGGGTCACCCATGGCCGCGACCAGCTTGTCGCGCATCCGGGTGAGTTTTTCGACGCGTTCTTCGTAGCTGCGGATATTCTTACGCAAGGCCAAGACATCGTCGCGGCTCAGGCGCTTCGGTGCCGGGCGAGGCGGCTCGGCGGGCGGCGGCGCGGTCTTTTCCGTATTCTTCTTGGCGCTCGCACCTTTCAGGTGCATCTGGCGATACGCGTCGAGGTCGTCCTCAAACGGTTTGACGGCGCCGTCGTGCACCAGCCACAGGCGGTCGGCGACCATCGACAGCAAATGCATGTCGTGGCTGACCAGGATGACCGCGCCGGAATAGGTCGTCAGCGCCTCGACCAACGCCTCGCGGCTTTCGATGTCGAGGTGGTTGGTCGGCTCGTCAAGGATCAGCAGGTGCGGCGCCGGCAGCGTCGCGAGCAACAGCGACAGCCGCGCCTTCTGCCCGCCGGAAAGCCGCCCGACCTTGGTCTCCGCCTGATCGGGGCCGAGGCCGAACCCCGCCAGCCGCGCCCGCAGCTTCGAGACATGCTCATCCGGCCGTTCGGTGATCAGGTGCTGTAGCGGCGTCTCGTCGATATGCAACTCCTCCACCTGATGTTGTGCAAAGAAGCCGACGCGCAGCTTGCGGGCGGAGGTGATTTGGCCGCCCATCGGTTTCAGGCGCTCCGACAGCAGCTTCGCCAGAGTCGTTTTGCCCTCGCCATTCTGGCCGAGCAGGGCGATGCGGTCGTCCTGGTCGATGCGCAGGTTCAGGCCCTTGAGCACCACCTTGCCATCATAGCCGACCGATACGCCGTCGGTGGAGATGATGGGGGAGGCAAGCTCGTCCGGCTCCGGGAAGGTGAACTTGGTCCGCGCCTCGTCTTCCGGCGCGCGGATCGTCTCCATCTTCTCCAGCATCTTGACGCGCGACTGCGCCTGTTTCGCCTTGCTGGCCTTTGCCTTGAAGCGGTCGACGAAGCTTTGCAGGTGCGCCCGGCGCAAATCCTGCTTCTTCGCCGCTGCCGCTTGCACCGCCCGCTGCGCCGCCCGCTGCCGGGCGAATTGATCGTAGGGGCCGGAATAGTAGGTGAGCGTGCGGTTCTCCAGATGCAGGATCGAGCCGACGGCGCGGTTGAGCAACCGCCGGTCGTGGCTGATGATGATCACCGTATGCGGATACCGCATCAGGTAATTCTCCAGCCAGAGCGCGCCTTCCAGGTCCAGATAGTTGGTCGGCTCGTCGAGCAGCAGGTAGTCGGGCGCGGAGAACAGCACCGCCGCCAACGCCACCCGCATGCGCCACCCGCCGGAGAACGCAGAGCACGGCAGTTGCTGTGCCTCGTTGCTGAAGCCCATGCCGTTCAGGATGGTTGCGGCGCGCGATTCCGCCGACCAGGCGTCGATATCCTGCAACCGGGTTTGGATTTCGGAGATGCGGTTCGGGTCCTTGGCGGTATCCGATTCCTTCAGCAGCGCCGCCCTTTCCACGTCCGCCGCCAGCACCGTGTCGAGCAGGGAGACCTCGTTCGACGGTACCTCCTGCGCGACGCCGCCGATGCGGGCGTTGGCCGGCAGCGTGATCTCGCCGCCGTCGGTCTGCAACTCGCCGCGGATCAGGCGGAACAGAGTGGTTTTGCCGGTGCCGTTGCGGCCGATCAGACCGACCTTGTGTCCGGTCGGAATGAAGGCGGAGGCGGCTTCGAACAAAGGCCGGCCTTCGATAGAAAAGCTGAGATTGGATATGCGTAACATGACGCGGGGTTTGCCGCATGCCGGCCGCAGCGTCAATTGGCTTGCATACCGCACCCTCAGCGCGCAACCTCGCACTCACGGACGGCACAAAGGATACAAACCGATGGCGAAAGTCGTCAACCTCAACCTGTTCCGCAAGGCCCGGCGCAAGGCGGACAAGCAGGCGGAAAGCGCTGCAAACCGAGTCAAGTCCGGCCGGACCAGAGCCGAGAAAGCGGCGGACGCCGCGGACCGCGCGAAGCGGCGCAAGACCATCGACGACGCAAAACTCGATCCCTCGGCCTGATTGGGAGGCGCGTACGGAGCGAAGTCATCCACTCGCGTCTGGCCCTACCTTGCCCCGGGCTTGACCCGGGGTCCACGCCTGAGAGTTTCCTACAGAGTCCGGACTTTGTGATCGGCTCTCAGGCATGGGCCCTGAAACACGTTCAGGGCAAGGTTGGAATGCCTCCTAAGCCGCAACCCGCTCCCCGGCACTTGCCGCCGCCAGCATCATTTCAGCGCACTTCTCGCCAATCATGATGGAGGGGGCGTTGGTGTTGCCGCTGGTGAGCGTCGGCATGATCGAGGCGTCGGCGATGCGCAAGCCAGCGATGCTATGCACCCGCAACTGATCATCGACCACCGCCATCGGATCGTCTTTGCTGCCCATCTTGCAGGTGCCGACCGGGTGATAGGTGGTTTCGGCGGACTCGCAGATCCACTGCAGCAGATCCTCGTCCGACTGCACATGCGGACCCGGGCCAAGTTCCTTACCAACCACATCGGCGAGCGGCGGGGTGGCGAACAGTTCGCGTGCCTTGCGGATGGCAGCGACGGTGCCGCGGCGGTCGTAGTCGGTCGACATGAAGTTGAAGTTGATCGCCGGCGGCTCGAACGCGTTCGCCGATTTGATGTGGATGCTGCCGGTGCTCTCGGAGCGCAGCACGTTGGTGATCAGCGTTACGCCGCGCTGTTTGGCGATCTTCAGGTGGCCGGCCTTGTCCAACTCATAGAGGAACGGCGTCATGGCCATGGCTGCGTCCGGGCTCTCCAAGCCCTCGCGTGTTTTGAAGTACATGCGGATCGGTGCTGCGGTCATGGCGAAGAAGCCCTGGCCGGTCATCGCGTATTTCACTGCCTCCCGCGCCAGGCGCCAGCCGCGGCCGTTATCGTTGAAAGTGGCGCCCTTCTCGGTGATCTCAAAGCGCATGCGTGGGCTGTAGTGATCACGCAGGTTCTCGCCGACGCCGCGCAACTCGTGCACCGGCGTGATGCCTTTTTCGCGCAGCAGGTCGGTCTGGCCGATGCCGGAAAGCTCCAGCAATTTCGGGGAGTTGATCGAGCCTGTGCAGACGATCACCTCCCGCTCCGCCCGCGCCTCCCGCTTCTCGCCGTTCACGGCATAGTGCACGCCGACGCAGGTTTTGCCGTCCAGGATCAGCGATTCCGCCATCGCACCGGACTCGACGGTCAGGTTGGAGCGCGAGCGCGCCGGATCGAGGTAGCAATAGGCGGTGGATTGGCGCCGGCCCTTGTTGATCGTCACCTGGGTGATGCCGATCCCCTCCTGATCGCCGCCATTGTAATCCCTGGTAAAGGGAATGCCGATCTTCTGGGCCGCTTCGATCATCCGGCTGTGCAAGGGCGAGATGTCCGGCGGCGTGTCGGTGACGCGCAGCGGGCCGCTTCGGCCGCGGAACTCGTCGGAGCCGCCGTCATAGCTCTCCATCCGGCGAAAGATCGGCAGCACGTCCTGGTAGCTCCAGCCGCGATTGCCGAGTTGGCCCCAGTGGTCGTAATCCTGCGGCTGGCCGCGCACGAACACCATGCCATTGATGGAGGAGGAGCCGCCCAGCATCTTGCCCCGCGGCACCGGAATGCGCCGCCCGCCGGAGCCCTGGTCGGGTTCGGACTCGTAGCACCAGTTGACGGCGGGCCGGTCGATCAGCTTGGCCATGCCGATCGGCACCCGCGACCAGAAATAGTCGGAGCCCTCGGTCCCGGCCTCCAAACACAGCACCCGGTACTGGCCGCTGGCCGATAGGCGATTGGCCAGCACCGAGCCGGCGGAACCGGAGCCGACGACAATATAATCATAACTGGTGGCGGGCATGACGGGCGTTCCTCTGCGGCATTAATCGTTAGCTGCCAGTGAGCCAGCGATTGCCGTCGGACGCAAGAGGCGGCGCGCCCGCCGCGCCGATACCTAGGCCGTCTTGATACTCGGGAACATGTTCTTCACCGCGTCGGCATCCATCTCGGCCTTGAAGGCGTGGCGGTCTTTGAGGGCCGCGGCGCGCTGGCCGGCGGGGCGGGCGCTGATCTCGTCCACCAGGCGTTTCAGGTTCGGCATGGAGGGCAGGGCGTCGTCACCCAGCACCACCGGCAGCAGCCGCGCCCAACCCCAGACCGCCATATCGACAATGCTGTAGTCATCGCCCAGCATGTACTTGTTCTTGGCCAGATGCTCGTCGAGGATGCCGTAGTGCCGCTTGGCCTCGAACATATAGCGGGTGGTGGGGTATTCCAGCCGCTCCGGCGCGTGGTGGCGGAAGTGGACGCTCTGGCCGGAATAGGGGCCGACGCCGGTCGCGACGAACATCAGCCAGGATAGCATCTCCGCCTCTTTCGCCGCGGGGCCGCCGAACTTGCCGGTTTTCTTGGCCAGATACAGCAGGATGGCGTTTGAGTCGAAGACCCGGGTGCCGTCATCGACGATGCTGGGCGCCTTTGAGTTCGGGTTGATCGCCTTGTATTCCGGCTTGTGCTGATCGCCTTTGCGGCCATCCACGGGGATCGCCTCGTACTCCAGCCCGGCTTCTTCCAGGAACAGGGCGACCTTCATTGGGTTCGGGCCGGTGTTGTAGTAGAATTTCAGCATAACCGTCTGGCTCCTTCAGCTTGGGTGATCGATCCGGGCGGAGCGTGGGCCTCGCCGCCACCGCTGGCAAGCGGTCTTCCCGTTGCATGAGGTTTGCGATCCACGCATGACCGAAGCTCCTCTTCTAATCGCCGGCGCCGGACCGGTCGGCGTGAGCCTTGCCGCCGTGTTGGCCGAAGCGGACCTGCCCGTGGTCGTGCTGGAGGCGGAGCCGCAACTGCCGACCAACCTCCGCGCCTCCATGCTGGCGAGTTTGGGCGTGGGCGGGTGAAGCGTGCTCCTAACCCTCGACGTCATTGCGAGAAGCCGGAGGCGACGAAGCTATCTACCGGCTATTTACAATTGCGGTGCCGATGGATTGCCGCGATGGCTGCGCCATCTCGCAATGACGCCGGGGAATGGTTACGATAGGTTCCCGCAAAACCGCCGACCCAATCAAGAAAGACCAAAGAATGCGCGCCCTGATTTGCCGAGAGTTCGGCCCAGTCGAAAGCCTGGAACTGACCGATGTCCCCGCGCCCACTCCCGGCCCCGACCAGATGCTGCTGAACGTGGCGGCCACGTCTGTGAACTTTGCCGATAGCCTGATGGTCGCCGGCAAATACCAGACCAAGCCGCCGTTCCCTTTCTCGCCGGGGCTGGAAGCTGCGGGCACGGTCGCCGAGGTCGGTGCGAACGTGAAAACCTTCAAGCCGGGCGACAAGGTCATGGCCATTCTGGCGTATGGCGGCTTCGCCGAGCAGGCGCTGGCCGAGCCGGGAGAGGTCTACCCGCTATTCCGCGGCATGGATTTCGCCCACGGCGCGATCTTCCCAGTGGCCTACATCTCCGCCGACGTGGCGCTGCGTTGGCAGGGCCGGGTTGAGCCGGGTGAGACAGTCATCGTGCTGGGCGCCGCTGGCGGTTCCGGCCTGGCGGCGGTCGAGATCGCCAAGGCCATGGGTGCCCGCGTTATCGCGTGTGCCTCCAGCGACGAGCGGCTGGAAATCTGCAAGGAACACGGCGCAGATCACGTGATCAACTACGCGACAAGCTCCCTGAAAGACGGCGTGATGGCCGTAACTCACGGCAATGGCGCGGACGTGTGCTTCGACCCAGTCGGCGGCAAGCTGTTTGACGAGGCGCTGTCCTCGCTCGACTGGGGCGGGCGGTTCGTGCATTTCGGCTTTGTCGGCGGCGTGCCGCAGATCCCGGCGAACCGGCTGCTGGTCAAGCACCGCACGGCGGCGGGCTCCTCGCTCCGCTATTTCCGCTGGCGCAAGCCGGAATTGCTGGCGCGCTCGGTCAAGGCGCTGGAGGCCTACTGGCTCGACGGCCGCCTAAAGCCTATCGTCACCAACAGCCTGCCGCTGGAGCGTGGCGTCGAGGCCATCCAACTGCTGACCCAGCGCAAGGCTGCCGGCAAGGTGGTGGTGCAAGTGCAGGATCTGGAGGCTTAGGACAAATGGCCATTCACCTGGATCGCAAGGGCGAGCACATCGCCCTGATCACCCTGGACAACCAGCCGAAGCGCAACGCCGCGACCCGCCAGGATTTCGCCGACCTCGGCCGCATTTGGGATGAGTTGGCGGCGGACGACGCCATCCGCGCCATCGCCATCACCGGCGCGGGCGAGAAGGCGTTCTGTGCCGGCGCCGACCTCTCCGGCGACCTGACGGCGGGTGAGGAGATGTCTCGCCTCGTGCACAAGGGCCTGCAGAAATACACCGTCTACCGCAAGCCGCTGATCGCGGCGATCAATGGCGACTGCATCGCCGGCGGCATCGAACTGATGCTGGCGAGCGACATCCGCCTGGCGGCCCCAAAGGCGCGGTTCGGCCTGACGGAGGTGAAGTTCGGCGTCTATCCGTTCGGCGGGGCGACGACCAAGTTGCAGGCGCAGATCGGCTATGTCCACGCCATGGAATTGCTGATGACAGGCAAGCTGATCACCGCCGAGGAGGCCGCTCGCATCAACCTGATCAACCGCGTCGTGCCGGCGGAAAGCCTGCTGGATGAGTGCCTGGCGCTGGCCGAAACCATCGCTGGCAACTCCCCCGCCGCGGTGCAGGCGGTAAAGGAGCAATACTCGACTTCGGCCTACCTGCGCGACATCGGCAAGGAGCCGTTGGAGCAGACCCTCGGCGACCGGGTGCGCCAGAGTCCGGATTTCAAGGAGGGCGTCGCGGCGTTTTTGGAGAAGCGGCCGCCTAAGTATTAACCGCTCAGGCCGGCGCGCCGTCCGTCTGCCGGCAGGCGTGAACCTTGCCGTCCCCGCGGCCATCCCACAATTGCTGACGGATGCGGGCAATGGTCGCCCGGCAGTGCGGCAGAGGAAAGTTCCCAGCGCCGATTTGCGCGAGCGGCAAGCCAGTCTCTCGGACCCCCGCGCAGGCCGCGAGCGGGTCGGCGACTTCGTCCGCGGTAAGGCTGATTCCCCAGCTTCGGTTTGCGGTCAAATCGATGGCGGTCCAGGCGGCGGGCTCGGTGATGGGGTGGCCGAATATCGTGGGCATACGATCCACGATCCTCCCCCGCGCGAATGCAGATGCGGTATCGTATCGTGGCGCGAGCCGCAGCGAATGCAAGCCCGATTGCAGACGCGAGCGGGATGATCCGCCGAAGCGAATCACCCCGTTGTCTGCGTACATCGCCGCTGCCGCCGGTGCGGTGGCCTCGTCGATGTTCAGGAACTGGACCGCAATCAGGCGATGTCGAAGCGGTCCGCGTTCATCACTTTGACCCAGGCGGCCACGAAGTCCCGCACGAACTTCTCTTTGGCGTCGTCTTGGGCATAGACTTCGGCATAGGCGCGCAGGACCGAGTTTGATCCGAACACCAGATCGACCCTGGTCGCCGTCCACTTCGTCTCGCCGGTCTTGCGGTCGGCGATCTCATACAGGTTGCCGCCCTTTGGCTCCCACTTATAGTCCATGTCGGTCAGGTTGACGAAGAAGTCGGTCGTCAGCGCGCCGGCCCGGTCGGTGAAAACGCCATGCGACGTGCCGCCGTGATTGGTGCCAATGACACGCATTCCGCCGACCAGACAGGTCATTTCGTGCGCGGTGAGACCCATCAACTGGGTGCGGTCGAGCAGCAACTCTTCCGCCGAGGCGGCGTAGTCCTGCTTCAACCAGTTCCGATAGCCGTCGGCCAGCGGCTCCAGCACGTCGAACGACTCGGCGTCTGTCATCGCGCCGGTCGCGTCGCCGCGGCCAGGCGCGAACGGCACCTCTACGTCGACGCCTGCGGCCTTGGCCGCCTGCTCGACACCCAGATTGCCGGCCAACACGATCACGTCGGCGACCGAGGCGCCGGTTGCCTTCGCGATTGGCTCCAGCGCGGAGAGGACGCGGGCCAGACGGTCCGGTTCGTTGCCGGCCCAATCCTTTTGCGGGGCCAGGCGGATGCGGGCACCGTTCGCGCCGCCGCGCTTATCAGACCCGCGGAAGGTGCGCGCGCTATCCCAAGCGGTCGCTACCATGTCGGAGACAGAGAGACCGGCCGCCGCGATCTTCGCCTTCACCGCCGCGACGTCGTAGTCGCTGCGACCGGCAGGGACCGGATCCTGCCAGATCAGGTCTTCGTCCGGAACCTCCGGGCCGAAATAGCAAGCCTTCGGGCCCATGTCGCGGTGCAGCAGCTTGAACCAGGCCCGAGCAAACACTTCCGCCAACTCGTCGGGGTTGGCATGGAAACGGTCGGCGATCTTGCGATATTCCGGGTCCATCTTCATGGCCATATCGGCATCGGTCATGAGCGGGTTGTGACGGATGGAGGGGTCTTCGGCGTCGACCGGCTTGTCCTCTTCCTTGATGTCGACCGGCTCCCACTGCCAGGCACCCGCGGGAGATTTCCGCAATTCCCACTCGTGGTTCAGCAGCATGTCGAAATAGCCGTTGTCGAATTTCGTCGGATGGGTGGTCCAGGCTCCCTCCAGGCCGGAGGTCACGGAGTCACGGCCGACGCCGCGTGTTTTATGGTTGATCCACCCAAGGCCCTGTTCGACAATATCCGCGGCCTCAGGCTCCGGCCCCAGATTCGCTTCCAGGCCGTTGCCGTGGCACTTGCCGACAGTGTGGCCGCCGGCAGTGAGCGCGAGGGTCTCCTCGTCGTTCATGGCCATCCGCTTGAAGGTAAGGCGCACCTGGGCGGCGGTCTTCAAGGGGTCTGGCTTGCCGTTAACGCCTTGGGGGTTCACATAGATCAAGCCCATCTGCACCGCGGCCAGCGGATTTTCCATGGTCTCCGGCTTGTCCAGGTCGCCGTAACGGCCGTCTGACGGCGCTAGCCATTCCTTTTCCGCCCCCCAATAGACGTCCTTTTCCGGGTGCCAGATATCCTCGCGGCCGAAGCCGAAGCCAAAGGTTTTCAGCCCCATCGATTCGTAGGCGACGTTGCCTGCGAGAAGCATGAGGTCAGCCCAGGAAATCTTGTTGCCGTATTTCTTTTTGATCGGCCACAACAGGCGCCGGGCCTTGTCGAGGTTGGCGTTGTCCGGCCAGGAGTTCAGCGGAGCGAAGCGCTGGTTGCCGGTGTTGCCACCGCCGCGCCCGTCAGCCTCGCGATAGGAACCCGCCACATGCCAGGCCATCCGGATCATCAGGCCACCGTAGTGACCCCAGTCCGCCGGCCACCAATCCTGACTGTCGGTCATCAGCGCGTGCAGGTCTGCTTTCAGCGCGTCTACGTCCAGCGATTCGAGGGCCTTGCGGTAGTCAAAGCCCTTGAGCGGGTTGGTCTTGCTGTCGTGCTGGTGAAGAATGTCTAGGTTGAGCGCCTTCGGCCACCAATCCATCACCGAATCGCTCGTTTTCGTGTTGCTGCCGTGAAGCACGGGGCATTTGCCCGCTTCTGTTACATTTCCGTCCATTTTATCCTCTTTATCCTCCGGTCACATGTGATCGCTGGCTGGACCATACCGTTCAACGCCAACGGGAATGAAAGCAATTGACCCGCTCTCAGCATCGAACCTGGGCATAGTACCGCAACTCTGAACCCGTTCACGACGTAAGTCCAAATTAGAATTAGTCAAACAAATTTTTGGCGCGATGTGGGTGGAGGCAACCCCACCTGCGGCGGCCGCGAGATGCGATGCGGCACACCAACTCGCGTATCCAAGCCTCACTGTGCCGCAAGTGCGTTTACGGAGCAAGATATCCCGGCGCCGCCGGTTAGGTGGCCACCGCCGCCGCCTCGCTCACCCGGTTCTCGAACGCCGCGGTCATCAGGGCACGGGTGTAGGCCTCTTGCGGGTCATCGAACACGCGGTCGGCGGGGCCTTGCTCCACCACCTTGCCGTCTTTCATGACGATCACATCGTGCGCCAGCGCCCGCACTACCTTCAGGTCGTGGCTGATGAAGAGGTAGGCGAGCTTATGCCGCCGTTGCAGATCGCGCAGCAACTCGACGATTTGCGCCTGCACGGACATATCCAGCGCGCTGGTTGGCTCGTCGAGCACGACGAAGCGCGGTTTCAGCACCATGGCGCGGGCGATGGCGACGCGCTGGCGCTGCCCGCCGGAGAACTCATGCGGATAGCGGTCGGCCATGGCGGTTTCCAGGCCGACCTCGTCCAGCACCGCCTCGATCATGCGGTCCTGCTCTGCGGCGCTGTCGGCGAGCTTGTGCACGCTCAACCCCTCGCCAACGATCTGGCGCACGGTCAGGCGCGGCGATAGCGAGGAGTAGGGGTCCTGAAACACCACCTGTAACTCCTTGCGCAGCGCCCGCAGCGCCCGGCCCGAAGGCCGGCGCAGGTCCTGCCCGCGGAAGCGCAATATACCCTGCGCTCGCTCCAGGCGCAGCAGGCCGAGGCCGAGAGTGGTCTTGCCGCTGCCGCTCTCGCCGACGACGCCGACGGTGTGGCCCTCACGCACGGTGAGCGAGATGCCGTCCACCGCCTTGATGTGGCCGACGGTGCGGCGCAGCACGCCGCGTTTGATCGGGAACCAGACTTTGACGTCCTGGCCTTCGATCACGACGGGCGCATTCCCGTCGGCCGGGTCCGGCCGCCCCTTCGGTTCCGCCGCCAGCAGGTGGCGGGTGTAGGGGTGTTCGGCATGCTCGAAGATCGCGTCGGGCGTACCGTGCTCGACGATCTCGCCCTCGGTCATGACGCAGATGCGGTCGGCGACGCGGCGGACGATGCCCAGATCGTGGGTGATCAGCAGGATCGCCATGCCGAGCCGTTGCTGCAATTCCTCCAGCAGTTCCAGAATTTGCGCCTGAATGGTGACATCCAGCGCCGTGGTCGGCTCGTCGGCGATCAGCAGGTCCGGCTCGTTCGCCAGCGCCATGGCGATCATCACCCGCTGGCGCTGACCGCCGGATAGCTGGTGCGGGTAGCTGGCCAGCCGGCTTTGCGGGTCGGGAATGCCGACCAGATGCAGCAGTTCCAGCACGCGGGCGCGGGTGCGCTCGCCTGAGAGACCCTTGTGCAGCCGCAACACCTCGCCGATCTGCTTTTGCACCGTGTGCAGCGGGTTCAGCGCCGTCATCGGCTCCTGAAAGATCATGGCGATGCGGTTGCCGCGGATCTGGCGCAGCGTGTTCTTCGAGGCGCCGACCATCTCCTGCCCCTCAAACAGGATCGAGCCGGTGGGGTGGCTGGCCGGCGGGTAGGGCAGCAGTTGCAGGATGCTGAGCGCCGTAACCGACTTGCCGGAGCCGCTCTCGCCGACAATCGCCAGTGTTTCGCCCTTTTGCAGGCCGAACGAGATGTTCCGCACCGCATGCGCCACGCGGCCGCCGGTGCGGAAATCGACCGACAGATCGCGAACCTGCAGTATGGGCTCGGCGTTGGGGGAAGGCGCAGTCATAGGCCGGTCTTCCTCGGGTCGAACGCGTCGCGCACCGCCTCGCCGACAAACACCAGCAGCGACAATAGGATCGCGATGGTGAAAAAGCTGGTGAGTCCCAGCCACGGCGCCTGCAAATTTGCCTTGCCCTGCGCCAGCAACGCGCCCAGCGAGGGCGAACCCGGCGGCAGGCCAAAGCCCAGATAGTCGAGGCCAGTCAAACTCGTAATGCCACCCAGCAGCGAGAACGGCAGGAAGGTGAGCGTCGCCACCATGGCGTTCGGCAGCACATGCCGGAAAATAATCACCGTATCGCTCACTCCCAGCGCCCGGGCGGCGCGGACGTAGTCGAAATTGCGGGCGCGCAGGAACTCCGCCCGCACGACGCCGACAAAGCCGACCCAGCCGAACAGCAGCAGCAGAAACAGAATGGTGAAGAAGCCGGGGACGATGACGCTCGCCAGAATGATCAGCAGGAACAACGTCGGCAGGCCGACCCAGATTTCGATAAAGCGCTGAAACAGCAGGTCGAACCAGCCGCCGTAGAAACCCTGCACTGCACCTGCGGAAACGCCGATTATGGCGCTGAGAGTGGTCAAGGTCAGACCGAAGATTACGGAGATGCGGAAGCCGTAGATCAGCCCCGCCATCACATCCCGCGCCTGATCGTCGGTGCCGAGCCAGTGCTCGCTGCCAGGCGGCGAGGGCGCCGGCTCCGGCAGGTTCCAGGCGACCGTATCGTAGCTGAATGGGATCAGCGGCCAGAGCATCCAGCCTTTCTCCGCCACTTTCGCCTGCACATACGGGTCGCGGAAATCGGCCTCGGTCTCGAACTCGCCGCCGAACTGCGTTTCCGGGTAGGCCTGAAAGATCGGCACATAGGCGTCGCCGTCGTACCACACCAGAAACGGCCGGTCGTTCGCCAGGAACTCGGCAAACAGGCTGAGGATGAACAGCACCCCGAATATCCAAAACGACCAGTAGCCGCGGCGGTTGGCGCGGAAATTGGCGATGCGGCGCTCGGTAAGGGGAGTAACGGCCATCGCTGAGTGCCTTAGGCGCCGCGCGCTTCGAAATCGATGCGCGGATCGACAATCATGTACATCAGGTCGCCGATCAGCCCCATGACCAGGCCCAGCAGGGTAAAGACGTAGAGCGTCGCAAACATCACCGGATAGTCGCGGTTCAGCGCCGACTCCAGGCCCAATAGCCCCAGCCCATCCAGCGAGAAAATCGACTCGATGAACACCGCCGACCCGAACAGGACGCCGACAAAGGCGCTGGGGAAGCCCGCGATGACGATCAGCATGCCGTTGCGGAACACATGCCCCCACAGCACCTGACGCTCGGAAAGACCTTTGGCGCGGGCGGTGGTAACGTATTGCTGCGAGATTTGGTCCAGGAAGCTGTTCTTGGTCAGCATGGTCAGCGTCGCAAACGCGCCGATCATCATCGCGGCCAGCGGCAGGGTCAGATGCCAGAAATAGTCGCCGATCTGCTCTAGCAGGCTCATGTCCTCGAAACCGGGCGAGGTCAGCCCTCGCAACGGGAACCAGTCGTAGTAATTGCCGCCGGCAAACAGCACCAGCAGCAGGATCGCGAACCCGAAGCTCGGGATGGCATTGCCGACGATGATCGCGCCGCTGGTCCAAACGTCGAAGTGGGAGCCGTCGCGCACCGCCTTGGCGATCCCGAGCGGCAGGCAGATGAGATAGGTCAGCAACGTCGTCCACAGACCCAGCGAGATTGAGACCGGCATCTTGTCCAGCACCAGATCGATCACCGATTGGTCCCGAAAATAACTGTCGCCGAAGTCGAACGTGATGTAAGAGCCGAGCATTAGCAGAAACCGCTCGCCCAGCGGCTTGTCGAAGCCGAACTGCTTTTCCAGGTCTGCGATGAACTCGGGGTCCAATCCCTGCGCGCCGCGGTAGGCGCTGTTGCTGGAGGTCTCGCCGGCGGTCCTCCCGCCCTGGTCCGTGCCGGCGACGAACTCGCTCCCGCCCTGTGTCACCCGCTCGATAGCGCCGCCGCCCTGGCCGGAAAGTTGAGCGATCACCTGCTCGATGGGGCCGCCGGGGGCCAGTTGGATGATCAGGAAGTTTATCGCCATAATCCCCAGCAATGTCGGGATCATCAGCAGCAGGCGGCGGACGATATAGGCCAGCATCAGTTGTTCAACTGCCGGCTGGTCGATTCGCGTCGCGCTTCTGCCAGCCGCGCCGCTTTTTCCTCATCCCACCACCAGTAGGAGAGGCTGGTGCCGCTCTCGGCGTCCACCGGCGGATAGCTGAATTTGTTCCAGTACAGGATACGGTCTTTCGAGAGGTACCAGTTCGGAATAACGAAGTGATGCGAACGCAGAACGCGGTCTAGTGCCCGCGCCGTTTGCACCAGCGCTGCCCGGTCCTTCGCCGTGACGATGTTTTCAAGGAGCGCGTCGACGACCGGATCCTTCAGTCCCGCATAGTTTCGCGATGACGGCAGGTCTGCCGCGGTCGACGACCAGAAGTCCAACTGCTCGTTGCCGGGCGATTGGCTCTGTCCCCACCCGCCGACGATCATGTCGAAATCCCGGGCGCGGATGCGGTTGATATATTGGGCGTCATCGACCTCGCGGATGCGCATATCGATTCCCAACCGGGCGAGATTGCGCTGGAACGGCAGCACGATGCGCCGGAACGCGGAGCCGCCGGCACGCAGCAGCATCTCGAATTGCAGCGGCTTGCCGGTTTCGCTTTGCACCAGCTGCATGTTCCGCACTTCATAACCGGCCCGAGCCAGATGTTCGAAGGCTTTGCGCAAGTTGTCCCGGGGCCACCCGCTGCCGTCGGTTTTGGGCGGCGGCTGCGCCTCGCCGAAGACCTCGGGCGACAGTTGATCGCGGTAGGGCTCCAGCAATTCCAGCTCTTTCTTTGACGGGCGGCCTTTGGCAGCCAGTTCGGAGTTCGCAAAGAAACTTGTTGTCCGCTCGTATTGCCCGAAAAACAGGTTCTTGTTCGACCACTCGAAATCGAAGGCTAAAGCGAGTGCCTTGCGCACATGGATGTTCTGGAAGATGTCGCGTCGCAGGTTCATGACGAGCGCCTGCATTCCGGCCGGGCGGTTGTTCGGCACCTCGACTTTTTTAAGCCAGCCCCGGCGCACCGCCTCGATATCGTAGTCCTGCGCCCACGCCTTTGCTTGGTTTTCCGTGTAATAGTCAATGTCGTCCGCCTTGATCGCCTCCCGGATCACCGTCTGATCGCGGTAGTAATCGTGCCGGTAGCGGTCGAAATTGTCCTGGCCGACATTGACCGGCAAATCCTTACCCCAATAGTCCTTGACCCGCTCGACAACGGTATACCGCCCCGGCTCGAACTCGGTGATGCGGTAAGGGCCGGAGCCCAACGGCGGCTCCAGCGTGGTGCGGGAGAAGTCGCGTCCCTCCCAGTAGTGCTTCGGCAGCACCGGCAATTCGCCGACGATCAGCGCGAGTTCCGGGTTCTTGTTCGTCTTGAAGCGATAGGTGACAGTGCGCGCGTCGTCTGCCGTCACCGATACCACGTCGCGGTAATAGAAGCGGTAGAACGGCTGCCCCTCCGTCGTCAGCTTGTTGAACGAGAACACCACATCGTCCGCCGTAATCGGTACGCCGTCATGCCAGCGCGCCTCCGGCCGCAAATGAAAGGTAATCCAGCTGCGATCTTCCGGATAGGTCATGGACTCGGCGATCAAGCCATAGCGGCTGAACGGCTCGTCGGCGCTGGCTGTCGTCAATGTTTCCACTCCGACCATACTGTGAGCCGCCGGATTACCCTTCGGGATCAGCGCGTTGAAGCTGTCGAACGTCCCTGCAACCGCCTGCCGGACATAGCCGCCCTTCGGTGCATCCGGGTTTACGTAGTCGAAGTGCTTGAAGCCTTCCGGATATTTCGGCTCGCCACGCATGGCGATGGCGTGGCTGCGGATGATGCGAGGCTTGGCCGTCGGATCGGCAGGGCTCGCAGCACTTGCGGGTTCGGCGCGCACAGCAACGGAGCCGACGGCGAACACCGTCAGCACCGCCAGCAGGATCACCCTGGAAACCGCTTGTCCGTTTATCATCATGCCGGTGATAGTGGGATGAGTCGCGCTTGCATACCAGAGACTTGGCGTCGCTCACGCAAAGTTCAGCAGCGCCACCGCCTCCGCGTGCACGCGGGCGTCGCCTGAGGCGAGCACGGTGCCGTCGCTGTCGAGGCCCAATGGCGCGCCGCTCCAGTCGGTGATGCTCCCGCCGGCGCCTTCGATCACCGGCACCAGCGCCATAAAGTCGTAGGTCTGCATCCCGGCTTCGATGACCAGATCAAGGCAGCCGCTGGCCGCCAACGCATAGCCGTAGCAATCGCCGCCATAATTGCAGCCCGCCGATGCATCTCGCACCCGAGCGAACCGGTCTGCGCGCTCACCTCGAAACATATCCGGCGACGTCGTGTTGATCCACGCCTCGGCAAGCCCGGCACATGAGCGGGACTTAGCCGGTTGCCCGTTGAGGGTCGTGGCGCGCCCGGCGGCGCCGAGCCACTGCTCGCCCAGGATCGGCATATCGATCAGGCCGAGGATCGGCTGCCCCTTGTAGGCGAGCGCGATCAGCGTCCCGAATGTGGGCTTGCCGACGATGAAGGCGCGGGTGCCGTCCAGCGGGTCCAGCACCCAGACATAGTCGGCGTCGCCGCGTTCGGCGCCGTGCTCCTCGCCGATAATGCCGTGGTCGGGCACTTCCCGCGCGAGCAGTTGCCGGATGACGGCCTCAGCCTCACGGTCCGCCCGTGTCACCGGCGATTCGTCGCCCTTGCGGACGATATCGATGCCAGAGCGGAAATAGCGGCGCAAAATCGGGCGGCTGAGGTTCGCCGCACGCTGCGCAAGGTCGATCAATTCGCTGGAGACGGTCTGCATCGTCTGCACGTCCGCCCGCGAGTTAATGTGCGCTAGTGCTTCGGCGCGGCATCGGCTGGCTTCGCGTCCTCGGTCGCGGCCGGCGCGCCGCCGCCCGTCGCTGGAGCAGCATCCGTTGCCGGCGCGGCGCTCTGGTCGGGCAG
>CAXBDI010000076.1:0-19291 GCA_963974445.1 uncultured Alphaproteobacteria bacterium | reverse complement strand
TTGTTCCTGGCGATGCGACGGCCGGTTCTGCTAGTCAGGGATCTCCACCCTCCTTGCGAAGGCGTCTGCACCTCATGAGCCTGCCCGATCTCGCTGCGATTCGTTCGGCCGCCGAACTCGTTCACCGCCATCTGAAACCGACTCCGGAAATCGCCTGGCCGCTGCTGGCGGAGCGGCTTGGCGCCAAGGTTGTCGTCAAGCACGAGAACCATACGCCCATCGGCGCGTTCAAGGTGCGGGGCGGACTGGCCTATATGGATAGGTTGCGTAGCGAGCATCCGGACGTCGACGGCGTGATCACCGCCACCCGCGGCAATCATGGCCAGAGCGTCGCGCTGGCCGCCGCCAAGTTCGGCTGCACTGCCACGGTCTATATTCCACGGGGCAACAGCCGCGAGAAGAACGCGGCGATGCGGGCCTTCGGCGCCACACTGGTCGAGGAAGGCCACGACTTCCAGGCGTGTTACGAAGCCTGCATGGCGCGGGCGGAGGCAGAGCACCTGCATTTGCTGCCGAGTTTTCATCCGGCGCTGATTGCAGGCGTCGCTACCTACTCCTTCGAATTCCTGTCGGCTGCGCCGGACCTGGATGTGGTCTACGTGCCCATCGGCCTTGGCTCCGGCATTTGCGGGATGATCGCGGCGCGCGATGCGTTGGGGCACAAGACGGATGTTGTCGGCGTCGTCTCGACCGAGGCGAACGCCTACGCCCTGTCGTTCGAGGCGGGCAAGCCGGTGTCTACCAACTCTGCCGATACGATGGCGGATGGCATGGCCTGCCGCGTGCCGGTGGCGGAAGCGGTGGCGTTTATTAACAAGGGTGCTGCGCGGATCGTGCAGGTCAGCGACGCCGAGATCAAAGCCGCCATGCGCGCCTACTACACCGACTGCCACCAACTGGCGGAGGGCGCGGGCGCCGCCCCGCTGGCCGCCGCCATTCAGGAGCGGGCGGCGAACCCCGGCAAGGTGGTCGGTCTCGTGCTGTCCGGCGGCAATGTCGACATGCCGGTCTACCAGCAGGTCTTGGCGGAGGGGCTTGGGCCCGCCTGACCGGTGCGCGGTCGCGCTTGGCATGGCACCACCGCGTGCGCTATCACGTGGCTCACGCTTAAAATTGCTTGCACAGAGGGAAGCCTGCTCCATGCCCGCCACCGCCACCACCGGCCTGCCGCTTTCGCGTTTCAAGGTGCTCGACCTGACCCGGGTGCGCGCCGGGCCGACCTGCGTGCGCCAGTTGGCGGACTGGGGCGCCGATGTGATCAAGGTGGAAACGCCGCCCGACGGCAAGGAGGAGTTGGGCGGTGCCCGCGACGGGTCCGACTTCCAGAACCTGCACCGCAACAAGCGCTCGCTGACCCTGAACCTGAAGGAGAAGCAGGGGCTGGAAGTGTTCATGAAGCTGGTGGCCGACGCCGACGTTGTGGTCGAGAACTACCGTGCCGATGTGAAGTTCCGCCTGGGCATCGACTATGACAGCCTCGCCAAGGTCAATCCCGGCATCATCCTGGGCTCGATCTCAGGCTTTGGCGAGGACGGGCCGTATCGCGACCGTCCCGGTTTCGACCAGATCGCACAGGGGATGGGCGGCATCATGTCGATCACCGGCGAGCCGGGGCGTGGCCCGATGCGCGCTGGCATCCCGGTTGCCGATCTCTCCGCGGGCATGTTCTGCGCTCAAGGCATTCTGCTGGCGCTGCTGGAGCGGGAGGTGTCTGGCAAGGGTCAGTGGGTGCAGACATCGCTGTTGCAGGCGCAAATCCAGATGCTGGATTTCCAGGCCGCTCGCTATTTGAAAGAGGGCGAGGTGCCGGTCTCCGCCGGCAACGATCACCCGACCAGCATCCCGACCGGCGTCTTCCCCACCTCGGACGGGCATATCAACATCGCGGTTGCCGGCGGCCCGATCTACGAGCGCTTCTGCAAGGCTGTCGGTCACAAGGAATGGCTGACCGACGACCGCTTCGACACGGCGCCGAAACGCTCGAAGAACCGCAAGGACATGAACGCCGTCATCGCCGAGGTGACCAAGCACAAGCCCAGCCAATATTGGGTTGAGCTGTTCGAGGAAAAGGGCGTGCCCTGCGGCCCGATCTACAACATGGCCGAGATGTTCGCCGACCCGCAGGTCAAGCACCTGGAGATGGCGACCCCGATCCAGCACCCGCGCATGGGCGAGTTCGGCATCGTCAACCAGGCAGTCCGCCTGTCGCGCACACCGCATCAAATCCGCACGGCCACGCCGGAGCAGGGCGAGCACACCGACGCCATCCTGGCTGAACTCGGCTATGACGCCGCGACGATCAAATCCATGCATGACAAGGGTGTGGTGTAGGGTTGAGCCTTCCGTTTCTCTTAATTCTTCTCCCTGAGCCGTCGCGAAGCGGCGAGTCGAAGGGTGTGTGCCAGAAAAGACCCTTCGACTCGCGCCCTTACGGGTGCGGCTCAGGGTGAAGGAACCTTTGCGAATGACCACCAAAGAATACGCGAACGGCAAGATGCTAGCGGAAAAGCGCGACGGTATCGGCTGGATGATCTTCAACCAGCCGGCGAAACGCAATGCCATGACCTACTCCATGTGGGAAGCGATCCCGCCGATCATCGAGAGCTTCCAGGCCGACCCGGACGTCCGCGTGGTCGTCATGAAAGGCGCCGGCGACAAGGCCTTTGTCTCCGGCGCCGACATCTCCGAGTTTCAGAGCATGCGCTCTTCGCCGGAACAGACGAAAGAGTACGACAAGTCGGGCGACCGGGCACACGCGGCGATGGCGGCGTTGGAGAAGCCCTTCATCGCGCAAATTCGCGGTTGGTGCATGGGTGGCGGTGCTGCGATCTCGCTCGACGCGGACATCCGCATTTGCTCCGAAGGCTCAAACTTCGGCGTGCCGGCGGCGAAGCTGGGCGTCGGCTATGGCTATGACGGTATCCGCCAACTCGTCGATCTGGTCGGCCCGACCTTCGCCAAGGAGATCTTCTTCCTCGGCAAGCCGTTCACGGCGGAGGACGCGCGGATTATGGGCCTGGTCAACCGCGTCGTTCCGGTCGAGCACTTGGAGGAAACCGTTCTCGAATACTGCACGATCATCAAGAACAACGCGCCGATGACCATCCGAGCCGCGAAAGCAGCGGTCAACGCCGCGGTGCAGGATGAGAGCGCGCGCAAACTCGATGCGATTGCGGAGATGGTCGAAGCCTGCTTCGCCAGCCACGACTATACCGAAGGCTACACCGCCTTCATGGAAAAACGCCCGCCGGCGTTTCTCGGGCGATAGGGCATGGCTGCCGGCCAGCCACAAGAAAGCCGCGTCCGCATCGACCTGACCGCCGTTGTGGTCGCAGTCGATGCCGGCCAACCGTATGTGCTGACCGTCGATACCGCAGAGCCGCCGGGCATCGCGCTGCCCTCCGGCCCGCTGGTGTCCGGCCATCGCACCTTACAAGCCGGCTTGCGTTCCTGGGTGGAGGCGCAAACCAAGTGCCGCCTGGAATATATCGAGCAGCTTTACACTTTCGGCGACCGCACTTCGACCCCCGTCGATGCCGGCGAGGATATCGATCACCGTGCCGTCTCCATCGCCTACCTCGCCCTGGTCTCCATGCCCGCGGATCAATTGGAAATGCAGGCGCATTGGCTATCCTGGTACGCGCTGTTTCCCTGGGAAGACCGGCGCGACGGTGAGCCCGCCTTGATGGAGACGCTGCGCGACCGGATGATCGCCTGGGGCAAGACGGACCGCGCGGCGCGCAGGGGCGTGTGGCGGAACCGGATGGACATGACCTTCGGTACGGGCCGAGTCGCCTGGGATGAGGAGCGGGCGCTGGAGCGCTACGAGATGCTCTACACCGCAGGTCTGGTAGATGAGTCTTACCGCGACCGTGAGTGCCCGCCGCCGGAGACGCCCGGGGCAACGTTTGGTGTCTCGCTTGCGGCGGATCACCGGCGGATTTTGGCCACCGGGATCAGCCGCCTGCGCGCCAAGATCAAGTACCGCCCGGTGCTGTTCGAGCTGATGCCGCCCGAGTTCACCCTGTCGCAATTGCAAAAAACCGCGGAGGCGCTTTCTGGCATTCCGCTGCACAAGCAGAATTTCCGCCGCCTGGTGGAGCAGCAGGATCTGGTGGAGGAGACTGGCGGTGTCGCGACGGACACCGGGGGCAGACCCGCCAAGCTGATGCGGTTTCGCGAGGACGTGCTGCTCGAGCGCCCGTCGCTCGGCCTGCGGGTCAGCGCCAGCCGGCGAGCCGCGGGTTAGTCGCGGTGGTCGGGCAGGGCGGCCGCGGAACTTTTTCTCATTTAGAGTATTTCGTAGTTGACAGTTCGATGACGGCGTCTAATATCCACATAACAATATACTCAAAACGAGTATAATCGCTGCGTCGAGCGGTCTTTTTTTGCCTTTAAAATGCTCAAATTGAGCAAAAGGAACGCCCCATGCAAACCCTCACAATCGCGCCGTCTCCCACCCGCCTGCCGTTCACGCCGGAGATTGAGGCGCGCACTGCGCCGATCTACGACAAGCTGAAGAGCCAGATCCCCAGCGTCGAATGGCAAATGTTCGCGCCGGAAATCGACGCCATCAACCGGCTGAAGCGCGAGCGCAACGCCATCGTGCTGGCCCACAACTACCAGTCGCCGGAGATCTTTCATGGCGTCGCCGATATCGTCGGCGACAGCCTCGCGTTGGCGCGGGAGGCGGTGACGTCGGATGCGGATGTGATCGTGCTGGCCGGCGTCCACTTCATGGCGGAGACGGCGAAACTGGTGAACCCGGACAAAATCGTGCTGATGCCGGATATGGAGGCGGGCTGCTCGCTGGCCTCCTCGATCACCGGCCAGGACGTGCGCGACCTGAAGGCGAAATATCCGGGCGTTCCGGTCGTGACGTATGTCAACACGTCCGCCGAAGTGAAGGCGGAGTCCGACATCTGCTGCACCTCCGGCAACGTCGTGAAGGTAATCGAGTCGCTCGGCGTGCCGCGGGTGCTGTGCATCCCCGACGAGTATCTCGCCAGCTATGTCGCCACCAAAACGGACGTTGAAATCATCAGTTGGAATGGCCGTTGCGAGGTGCATGAGGAGTTCACCGGCGAGGATATCCAGACTTTCCGGGATTCCATGGACGACGTGGTCGTCGTCGCCCACCCGGAATGCCCGCCGGACGTGATCAAGGCGTCGGACTTTACCGGCTCCACAGCAGAGATGATCAACTACGTCCGCACCAACCGGCCAGCAAATGTCTTGCTGCTGACCGAATGCTCGATGAGCGCCAATATCGCCGCCGAAGTGCCGGAGGTGAGCTTCGTGCCGTCCTGCGGTCTCTGCCCGCACATGAAGCGCATCACGCTGCCGAAAATCCGCCGGGCGTTGGAGACGATGCAGCCGCAGGTGGAGGTCGATCCGGACGTGGCCGCCCGCGCCCGCGCCGCGGTCGAGCGTATGCTGGCCGTCGCCTGAGGACGAGCGCTCATGTCCAGCTTCTCCTCAGCCCTGCCCGATCTGATGATCGAGCCGGTCGTGCGCGCCGCCTTGCTCGAAGACCTGGGCCGCGCCGGTGACATCACCACCGACGCCCTGATACCCGATGGCCAGATGGCTGAGGCGGTAATCGCATCGCGCAAACCCGGTGCGATCTCCGGCGTTACCGTTGCCGCCATGGCCTTCCGCCTGCTGGCGCCCGATATGCAGTGCGAGACCGTGCGCCCGGATGGCAGCCGCGTCGCGCCCGGCGATGTGGTCATGCGCATTGCCGGCTCCGGCCGGGCGCTGCTATCGGCGGAGCGGACGGCGCTCAACTTTCTCTGCCGCCTGTCCGGCATCGCCACGGCGACGGCGGAGTTGGTGGAGGCAGCGAAGGGGACGCGCGCTCGCATCACCTGCACGCGCAAGACTACACCCGGCTTGCGGTTCTTGGAGAAGGCGGCGGTGCGGGCCGGCGGCGGCGCCAACCACCGCTTCGGCCTGGATGATGCGGTGCTGATTAAGGACAACCACGTGGCGCTGGCCGGCGGCGTCGCCGTCGCGGTGCGCCGCGTGCGTGAACGCGTCGGCCATCTGGTCAAGATCGAGATCGAAGTGGACACGCTGGATCAGCTACGCGAGGCGATGACCGCCGCGCCGGACGCCGTGCTGCTCGACAACATGCCGCCGGATGTGCTGCGCGAAGCCGTCGCCATCGTCGATGGCCGCGCGGTGACCGAGGCTTCGGGTGGCATCACGCTGGAGTCGGTGCCGGCCATCGCGGCGGCGGGAGTGGATCTGATCTCCGCCGGCTGGCTGACCCACAGCGCCAAAAGCCTGGACCTGGGCCTCGACATCGAAATGCGCTGAGGCCGCGCGGGCGGCTGCGCCTACCGTCCGTAGGGATAGCAGTGCGTCCGGTCGAGGCTCAGGCCGAGGATCGTCTCTAACGCCTCGATGGCGTCGGCGTAGTCGATATAGGGATCGGTGTTGTCCTGGCCGACGATGATGGTGCGGAAGCGCGGGTCGTCCTGACCGCCCGGCGGCAACATGCCGGTGACGTGCGGCGCCCCTTCCATATCCCGCAGCGTGACGAACAATGGCATTTCGCGCTGCAAATGCGCTTTCAGGCCTATGTTCGCCTCAAACGATACGGCGGAGGTTGGGGTGTAGCTGCGCTGCGCCGCGGCCATCGCGCGTAGGAAATGCTTGGCCACTGCATGGCCCATAGAGGCGGATTCCTGTTCCGCCTCGGCTTCGGACTCCAGCCGGAACCAGGTCTTTCCGTCGGGAGCGTCACCCACATATTTCATGGCTCGCAAACTCCACTTTGATTTATGCGAGTGTAGCAGCAGCCCTGCTGTCAAGCCAACCGCCGAAGCGCGTCGGCGGTCAGAACTTTGCGGTCGATCTTATTCGTGCTGGCCAGCGGCAAGGCGTCCAGGAACCAGACGCGGCGCGGGTGCATGTAGGCGGGGGCGTTGGCTAGCGCGTGCTGCTTCACAGTCTCTTCATCCACTTGGCCCGCCGGTACGATGAAGGCGACGGGCATGTTGCCGCGCACCTCGTCGGGGATGGGGATCAATGCTGCTTGAGCGATGGCCGGGTGGTTTTCCAGCACTTTCTCGACCTCGCCCGGATAGACGTTTTCGCCGTTGCAGGTGAACATGTCGTCGACCCGTCCGACGAAATAGTAGAAGCCGTCCGCATCCCGCCGCATCACGTCGCCGGTGCGATAGAGACCGTCCGCGGTCATCACCTCTGCTGTCTTGGCCGGCAGCTTGTGATAGCCGGGCATCAGGGCCGGGCAGTCCATCAACAACTCGCCCTCGGCAGGCTGGCCGGCGCCGATGTTGTTCTCTGGATCGCCCTCCAGACGCAACCGTACCGGATCGGCCATCGGATAGCCCAAGGCCAGATCGGGCAGGGGCAGGCCGTCCGGATGCGGGCGGAAGACACTTGGCCCCGCCTCTGTGGTGCCATAGCCATAGGAAACGCGTGCGCCGGGAAAGCATTTGCGGATCGCGTCGAACAGCCCCTGCGTCGCCGGCGCCGAGCCCATACGCACGGTTCTGACGCTGGAGACGTCGCGCTGCCGGATGCGCTCTGCCTGTTGCACCACCAGGGCCATCATCGTCGGCACGCTGGTCAGCCAGGTGCAGCGGTGGCGGGCGATGGCGTCGATATAGTCGGCTGCGGTGAACACCGGCAGTTGCACGATGGTGCCGCCGCCCGCCAGCACCGCCTTGGCCGTGCTCAGCGCATTCATGTGATAGAGCGGAGCGGCCACCAGCACCCGGTGCTCGGCGGTATCCGGCGCGCCTTTCAGGCGAACATCCGTCACCCACATGTGACCCGCATGGGTCAGCGGCACGCCCTTCGGGTTGCCCGTCGAGCCGCTGGTGTAGAGGAACATGCAGACGTCGTGCTTCGACATCTGCGCCGGCTCGAACGGGCCCGGGTCGAGGAAGGCCTCAAACGCCTCGCCGAACGGCACGACCTTGTGGCCATCCGGGATCAACGCCAGCCGCTCTTCGTCCGCAAAGATCATCTTGGCGTCGCTGTCGCTGAGGACGTGATGCAAGGCAGTCTGCGGCAGCTTCCAGTTCACCGGCACGGAGATGCAGCCGGACAGCATCGTGCCGAAATAGGTCGCCAGATAGTCCTCGACGTTCGCCGCCAAAATCGCGATGCGGTCGCCGCGGCCATAGCCGGCTCGCACCAGCCCGCGCGCCACCGCTTGCGAGCGGGCTTGCAGTGCGCCATAGCTGATGATCGTCTCGCTCGCGGGCGTGTGCGCGATGATCAGGGCGGGCTTGTCCGGCGCTACGTCCGCCGGGAAGATGTCGCCCAGATTGCCACTCTCATGCATGCCCATCGTCGGAAGGCGCCTCCTTGGCGCGGTGCGAATGGTTCGGTAGGTTGGCGATAGACATACTGCCTTCCTCCAGTGGAGCCAACGCCCATGCGCGCAGCCGTCCTCTACGAACACGGTCCCATCGACAACCTGAAATACGAGGCCAACTACCGCGAGCCGAAAGCCGGTGCCGGCGAGGTGATTGTCAAGGTCAGGGCGTCGAGCCTGAACTATCATGACGTCTTCACCTGCCACGGCATGCCCGGCATCAAGGTACCGCTGCCGATCATTCCCGGCCTCGACGTTGCCGGCGAAGTGGCGGAGCTGGGCGAGGGCGTCACCGGCTGGAGCGTCGGCGACCCGGTGCTGGTCAACCCGATCTACCCGAACAAGGGCCTGATGGGCGAGATGCTGGATGGCGGCCTGGCCGAATACTGCATGTGCTCCGCCGAGCAACTGATCCGCATCCCTAAAGGCGTGACCTACGCGCAGGCTGCCTCGCTGCCGGTCGCCTACGGCACGGCGCACCGCATGATGTTCGAGAACGGCGGCATCAAGGGCGGCGAGCGGGTGCTGATCCTCGGCGCCTCCGGCGGTGTCGGCACCTGCTGCGTGATCCTGGCGAAAATGATGGGCTGCGAGGTGGTCGTCGCCTCCCAAAGCGATGCAAAGCTGGCGCGCCTGAAGGAAATGGGCGCTGACCACGGCATCAAATACGACAGCTTCGAGCGCAAGATTTGGGAGCTCTACGGCAAGCCGCACCGCCGCACCTATGACGGCGGCGTCGATGTGGTGGTGAACTTCACCGGCGGCGATAGCTGGGTCCCGTCGATGAAAGCCTGCAAGCGCGGCGGCAAGATCCTGACCTGCGGTGCTACCGCCGGCTTCGATCCCAAAACCGACATTCGCTACATCTGGACATTCGAGTTGAAGGTGCTCGGCTCCAACTCCTGGACCATTCAGGACCTGGAAACGCTGATGCAGATGATCGGCGATGGGCGGATGGCTCCGGTGATCGACAAGGAGTTGCCGATTGAGGAGGCCGCCACCGGCATCAGAATGCTGGAAGACCGGGAGGTGTTTGGCAAAGTGATAATCAGCCCTTAGCGGTTTCAGTCCTTCCTATAATCCTGTCCGTTCCTGTACACTTTACGCAACGCATAGATTTTCATAGAGCCGGGAAAGACCGCCATGCCCGATACCCGAATTCCAAGCGCCACTGGCCACAGCCAATCCGAGTTAGTGGAAATCGCCCGCCGCACCATGCCGGGCGGTGGATTCGGCAATGTCGGGCACGATATCATCATCGAACGCGGCCTCGCCGGCCACGTCTGGGATGTCGAGGGCAACGAGTATGTCGACTACCTGATCGGCTCCGGCCCGATGATCGTCGGCCACGCCAACCCGGAAGTGACGGCGGTGGTGCAGGATCGGGTCGCCAAAGGCTCCACCTACTTCACCAACAACGCCGACGGCATCCTGCTGGCTGCCGAAATCGTCGATGCAGTCGCGTGTGCGGAGCAGGTGCGCTTCGTCTCCTCCGGGTCGGAGGCCGACGCGTACGCCATGCGGCTCGCCCGCGCCTATACCGGCCGCGACAAAATCCTGAAGTTCGAGGGCGGCTATCACGGCATGAGCGACTATGGCCTGATCAGCCTGGCCCCGAAGCGTCTCAGCAACTTCCCGACCGGCGTGCCGGATTCGCCTGGCATCCCGGCCAGCGTCCAGGCGGAGATGCTGGTCGCCCCCTTCAACGACCTCGAAACCGTCGAGGCTCTGGTCAAGGAGCACAAGGGCGAGCTCGCGGCGATCATGGCCGAGCCCTTCCAACGTCTGATCCCGCCGAAGCCAGGCTTTCTGGAGGGCTTGCGCCGGATCACGCAAGAAAACGGCCTGCTGCTGATCTTCGACGAGGTGGTGACCGGCTTCCGCTTCGCCTATGGCGGTGCACAGGAATATTACGGCGTCGTCCCGGATATCTGCACGCTCGGCAAAGCCATCGGCGGCGGCTTTCCGCTGGCGGCCATCGCGGCCCGCGCGGAGATCATGGCACTGTTCGACAAGAACGCTGTCTCAGAAGACAAGTTTATGACCCAGATCGGCACGCTCTCCGGCAATCCGGTGGCGGCGGCGGCTGGCGTCAAGACGCTGGAAATCCTGAAGCGCCCCGGCGCCTACGAGCATATTTTCGCCATTGGCCACGCGATCATGGACGGCTACCGCGAGACCTTGGCGAAGGCCGGCGTGACGGCGCGGGTCGTCGGCGACGCGCCGATGTTCGACCTGATCTTCACCGACAAGGAGGTCGTCGACTATCGCACGGCCAAGGGTGACGCGGCGATGGCCGCACGCTGGAACCAGTTGATGCGCGAGCGCGGTATTTTGAAAAGCGAAGGCAAGCACTACATCAGTTGGGCGCATACGGATGAGGACGTTCAGAAAACACTCGACGCCTTTGCCGATAGCATCGACCAGTTGGCGCGCGAAGCGAAGGTCTAGCGCGCCGCCGCTCGACCGATCCAACCGACACCGCCGATAGAGCCAGCCAACCCGTGACCGATCCGATGAAGCAATTCGCCTTTGCCGCACTGGATGCCGAAGCCGCCGGCGGCGACTCTATGGCGGACAACCGGCAGTGCGATTGGGCCGATTGTGCCTGTGAAGGCGCACACCCGGCGCCCCGTAGCCGCGAGAGCCTCAGGGACCGGTATTGGTTCTGCAAGGAGCACGCGCGCGAATACAATCGGGCCTGGAACTATTATGCCGGAATGTCGGCGGAGGAGATCGAGCGCGAGCGCCGCCGCGATACGATCTGGCAGCGGCCGACATGGCCCTTCAGCCGGGGCGATCATTTGGGCGGGGCCATGCGGGAGCAGGCGCAAGCCGGGCGGGCGAGCCAGCGGAAAACAGGCCGCACGCCGGTGAGTGCGGCAGAACGCCGTGCCGCATCGACTCTTGGCCTCTCCATCCCGTACACTAAGGCGTCGCTCAAGACTTGCTATCGCAGCAGGGCAAAGGCGGCGCACCCGGATTTGAATCCCGACGATCCGCGCGCAGAAGACCGCTTCAAAGAACTGCGCGAAGCGTATATGACTCTGCTACGATCGATTTCGACCTAGCCTTAAGTGCGTTGGAAACCCCCTAAATGAGCGTTGAGCAAGACTCCACCGGCATGCCGACCGGAATGCCCGATACCACAATATCGGTTCGCGAAGTGTATGGCATCGACAGCGATATGATTGTGCCTGCTTTTACCGAAAGCAGCGAGCATGTGCCGGACTACGATCCGACCTATCATTTCGACCCGCAGACCACTTTGGCGATCCTGGCGGGCTTTGCCCATAATCGCCGCGTGATGATCCAGGGCTATCACGGCACCGGCAAGTCCACACATATCGAGCAGGTGGCGGCCCGGCTCAACTGGCCTTGTATCCGCGTCAACCTCGACAGCCACGTCAGCCGGATCGACCTGGTCGGCAAAGACGCGATTGTCCTGCGCGAGGGTCAGCAGGTAACCGAATTCCGCGAAGGCCTGCTGCCCTGGGCGCTCCAGCACCCGACCGCCCTGGTGTTTGACGAATACGACGCCGGCCGTCCCGACGTGATGTTCGTCATTCAGCGCGTGCTGGAGGTGGACGGCAAGTTGACCTTGCTGGACCAAAGCCGCGTGATCCGCCCGCACCCGGGCTTTCGGCTGTTCTCGACGGCCAACACCGTGGGCTTGGGCGATACGACGGGCCTCTATCACGGCACGCAGCAGATCAACCAGGGGCAGATGGACCGCTGGAATATCGTCGTGACGCTGAACTATCTGGAAGCCGAGGAAGAGGTGAAGATCGTCACCTCCAAGGTGCCGGCGCTTGCAACTGACAAAGGCCAGAAGCAGTGCGCGCAGATGGTGGCTTTGGCGGAAATGACACGCCATGGCTTCATGAAGGGCGATATCTCGACCGTCATGTCGCCGCGTACGGTGATCACCTGGGCGGAAAATGCCGAGATCTTCGCCGATATCGGCATGGCGTTCCGGTTCACTTTCCTGAACAAATGCGATGAGTCCGAGCGCTCGTTGGTGGCGGAATACTACCAGCGCTGCTTCAATGAGGAGTTGCCGGAGTCCGTCGTCGCTCGCGCTGCCCAGTAGGCTGCATTAGGGAGAACGGCTGATGGCGACGCCTGAAAAGCGTACGGCGATCGAAGACTTCAAGCGGGCTACATCGTCCACCATGCGCGTGCTGGCGTTGGCAGAAGACGAGATCGAGGTCGTGTTCGGCCCCGATCCGGCCCGCATGGACGGCAATACCGCCCGCCTGCAAATGCCGGCGCGCAACCTGCCGGCCAACGAGGTCGCGCAAATTCGGGGCGAGGCGGACGCCATGGCGCTGCGCAAGCGGCACCACGACGCCAAAACCCATCGCAAGCTCAGCCCGCGCTCCAAAACCGCCCGCGCCGTGTTCGACGCGGTTGAGCAGGTGCGGTGCGAGGCGTTGGGCTCGCGCGCCCGGGCCGGCGTCGCCGACAACCTACAGGCTGCCTTGGAAGAACAGTGCCGGCGCAAGGGCTATGCCCGCATGACGGAGGTCGAGGCTGGGCAGTTGCCGGACGTGCTGGCGATGCTGGCGCGCGAGGCGATGACCGGCCAATCGGTGCCGGCAGACGCCAAGACGCTGGTCGATCAGATGCGGGCCAAGGTCTCCGAAAGCGCCATGCAATCGATGGCGAACCTCAACAACTCGGCGCACGACCAGACCGAATTCGCCAACATGGTCCACGAACTGTTGCAGGAACTGGAGCTGGAGGCGGAATTCGCCGACGAAAGCGACGATCAGGAGGAAGGCGAGCAGTCCGAAGACCAGCAGGAATCGGAATCGGACGAGTCCGGCGAAAGCGACGAAACCTCCTCCATGTCCGCCGAGGGCGAGATGGATTCCTCCGACAGCGACGACTCGTCCATGGAAGAGGGCGAGATGGACATGGACGCCGACGCCGCCCTGGGCGAGGACGAAATGGACGGCTCGACCACGCCGCAGCAACGGCCGTCGGACCGCTCCAACAGTGGCGCTGCCATGTACCGGCCCTACACCATCGCCTACGACGAAATCGTCATGGCGGAGGCTCTGTGCGACGAGGATGAGTTGGGCCGCCTGCGCCATCACCTCGACCAGCAATTGGCGGCGATGCAAGGCGTGGTCACGCGCCTCGCCAACCGCCTGCAACGCAAGCTGATGGCGCAGCAGACGCGCTCCTGGGATTTCGATCTTGAGGAGGGCATGCTGGATACGGCGCGCCTCGCCCGCGTCGTCGCCAACCCGACCCACGCGCTGACCTACAAGATGGAGCGGGAGATCGAGTTCCGCGACACGGTCGTGACATTGCTGATCGACAATTCCGGCTCGATGCGCGGCCGTCCGATCACGGTCGCCGCCATGTGCGCCGACATCATGGCGCGCACGCTGGAGCGGTGCGGGGTCCGCGTCGAAATCCTGGGCTTCACTACCCGCGCCTGGAAGGGCGGCCAGAGCCGCGAGAAGTGGCTGTCGGAGGGCAAGCCGCCGAACCCGGGCCGCCTGAACGATCTGCGCCACATCATCTACAAGGAAGCCGACGCGCCTTGGCGCCGGGCCCGCCGGAACTTGGGACTGATGCTGCGCGAAGGCATTCTGAAGGAGAATATCGACGGCGAGGCGCTGCTGTGGGCGCACAGCCGCATCGTCAACCGGTCGGAAGATCGGCGGATTCTGATGGTGATCTCCGACGGCGCGCCGGTTGACGACTCGACCTTGTCGGTCAACCCAGGCAACTACCTGGAAAAACACCTGCGCGACGCCATCGAGTATATCGAAAAGCGCTCACCCGTGGAACTGATCGCCATCGGCATCGGCCACGACGTCACCCGCTACTACCGCAAAGCCGTGACGATTTTCGATGCGGATCAGTTGGGTGGCGCAATGATGGCGCAACTGACCGGCCTGTTCGACGACGAACGCACCCGGCCCAAGGCGGGCAAGCGGCGATAGACTAGAGGGCCGACCTTGGTACGAGCGGTTAGGTAATAAGTCCCAAGATATCGACCTCTTATTCGGCGTCGTTGCGAGGCGGAGCCGAAGCAATCTATTGCTAAAGCATCGCTGTCAGCGCGGATGGATTGCCGCGCCGCCCTGAGGCGGCTCGCAATGACGCCAGAAGGGGGTCCATTGCGAGCCGGCGTCGTCCTCAGCCGGTTCGGCTAAATGCAGCGATTCTCCGCTTAACTGGCCTCGGACCGACGCGCCATTTTCTTGCGCTCGTGCGGGTCGAGGTAGCGTTTGCGCAGGCGGACGCTTTGCGGCGTCACCTCCACCAACTCGTCGTCGTCGATATAAGCGAGCGCCTTTTCCAGCGTCATGTCGACCGGCGGAGTCAGCACCACCGACTCGTCCTTGCCGGACGCGCGGAAGTTGGTAAGCTGTTTGGCCTTCAGCGGGTTCACGTCCAGGTCTTGGCCTTTTGCGTGCTCGCCCAGGATCATGCCCGGATAGACGGGCTGGCCAGAGGTAATAAACAGAAAGCCGCGGTCTTCCAGGTTGAACAGCGCGTAGGGAACGGCCTTGCCCTGCCCCAGCGAGATCAGCACGCCGGTGCGGCGCGTCTCAATCGGGCCTTTATAGGGCGCGTAGTGGCTGAACAGCCGGTTCATGACGCCTGTGCCGCGGGTATCGGTCAGGAATTCGCCGTGATAGCCAATCAGGCCACGCGACGGCGCGTGGAAGACGAGGCGCGTCTTGCCGGCCCCGGCGGGGCGCATTTCCTGCATTTCGCCACGGCGTATGCCGATTTTCTCAACGACGGCGCCGGCGTATTCCTCGTCGACATCGACGACGACTTCCTCAATCGGCTCCTCGCGCTGGCCCTGTTCGTTGGTCCGGAACAGCACGCGCGGGCGGGAAACCGACAGTTCGAAGCCTTCGCGGCGCATGCTCTCGATCAGCACGGCGAGTTGCAGTTCGCCACGCCCGGAGACCTCGTAGGAATCCGCGTGCTGAGTCTCGCGCACCTGAATGGCGACATTGCCCTCGGCTTCGCGCAGCAATCGGTCGCGAATCAGCCGGCTGGTGACCTTGTCGCCTTCCCGGCCCGCCAGCGGCGAGTCATTGACCGATAACGTCATGGCCAGGGTCGAGGGGTCGATCGGCTGCGAGGCCAGCGGCACCGTTACCTCCGGCACGCAGATGGTGTGCGCGACGGTGGCCTCGCTGAGGCCGGCAATGGTGACGATATCGCCCGCCTGCGCCTCTTCCAGGGTCTCCCGCACCAGGCCGCGATAGGCCATCAGCTTGGAGATGCGGCCGGTTTCGACGACCGTGCCGTCGCGGTCCAGGGCACGGACCGTCATGTTCGGGCGCACACGCCCAGTTTCGATCCGCCCGGTCAGCAGGCGTCCCAGATAGGCATCGCGCTCGACGGTCGTCGCCAGGATGCTGAACGGTGCATCCGCGTCGACCTTCGGCGCAGGTACGTGTTCGACGATTTTATCGAACAGCGCATCCATGTTGCCGGGCCGCTCGTCGGGGGCGTCTGCGGCCCAGCCCTGCTTGGCGGAGGAGAACAGCGTTGGGAAGTCCAACTGCGCCTCGTTCGCATCCAGTGCCGCGAACAGGTCGAAGGTCTCGTCCTGCACCTCGAACGCGCGCTGCTCCGGCTTATCGACCTTGTTGATCAACACGATCGGGTTGAGGCCGAGGCGCAAAGCCTTGCCGACCACGAACTTGGTTTGCGGCATCGGGCCTTCGCTGGCATCGACCAGCACGACCACACCATCGACCATGCTGAGAATACGCTCCACCTCGCCGCCGAAATCGGCGTGGCCGGGGGTATCGACGATGTTGATGCGCACGCCTTTCCAGACGACGCTGGTGCACTTGGCCAGGATGGTGATGCCGCGCTCGCGCTCCTGATCGTTCGAGTCCATCGCGCGCTCCGCAACCTGTTGGTTGGCGCGGAAGGTGCCGGACTGGTGTAGCAGGCAGTCGACCAAAGTGGTCTTGCCGTGATCGACGTGGGCGATAATGGCGATATTGCGAATGTCCATGGGGACCAATGCTTTCCATATGCGACCTGCCCCGGGAAGCGAACATCGTGCGGGGCGGCGCTCAATTTTTGGCAGGATACGGCGGAAATAGGTGGATTTGTCGCGGCAAACAAGTCGGTGACTTGTCACACGGCTTTGGTCGTGCCGCCGCTGGGCGTTCAGATTTTTGCGGGCGGCTCGAATAACTCCCACAGGCGGTTGCGCTGTAGCTTTCCGGTAGAGGTCAACGGCAGGTCGCCCGGCGTGGCAAAGCACCAGCGGCGCGGCAGCTTGTAGGGCGCGATCTGCTCGCGGCAGAAGCTCTGCAATGCCTCGCCGGTGGCCTCCGCGCCGTCTTCCAGGATGACGACGGCGGCGACCATCTGGTCCAATTTTGGGTCCGGCAGGCCGGTGACGAAGCAGGAGGCGACCGCCGGGTGGCGCAGCAGCGCCTCCTCGACCTCAGCGGGCGAGACATTGATGCCGCCGGTCTTCATCAATTCTTTCAGGCGTCCGCGGAAGCGCAACCATCCGGCCTCGTCCAGCATTCCCAGATCGCCGGTGCGAAACCAGCCGTCAGCGGTCATGCTGTCGGCTGTCAGGTCCGGTGCGTTCCAGTAGCCGGGCGTCATACGCCCGCTGATTTGGATTTCGCCGACCTTGCCTTGCGGCAGCACCGCGCCGGTCTCGCCATCGACGATGCGGATCGAGACACCGTCCAACGGCCGGCCCGATGCATGCAGCCGCTGCTGCAGCGGCGCCTTGCAGTCGCCGACGACGGAGTTGCCATAGCCTTCGGTCAGGCCATAAACGTTGCAGATCTCGGTGGCGCCCAGATCGACGATTCGTTGAATCTGTTCCGGCGTGCCGATGGTGGCGCCGGTGCGCAGGCTGGAGAGATCGCGTTTGGCCCGATCCGGGTGATCTTCCAGAGCAATCGCCATATTCGGCATGCCATAGAAGACGCTGCACCGCTCCGCCTCGATCAGGCGCAAGGCCTCGCCCGGGTCGAAGTGGTGCTGCAAGACGCAGGTGCCGGCGTGGCTCATCACCGCAAACAGGGCGTTGACGCAGCCGAACGACCAGAATAGCGACACGCCAAACCACAGCCGGTCATCTGGCGTCAGGTGCATGCGCTCGCCAATAGACCACATGTTGTCGACGATGCCGCCGTGCGTGAGCGGCACGCCCTTCGGCGCGGCGGTGGAGCCGGAGGTGTACAGAATGCAGGCGATATCCTGCGGCTCCGCCCGGTCCCAGGCGCTGGGTGAGGGCGAGTGCGCCAGCAGATCGCTATAGGGCTGCGTCCCAGGCGGCGGGGTGTCAGTGAGTGCGATCACGGTGCGCAGGCAGGCGAGCCGGCCCTCGGCCTGCAAGGCGGAGATTTCGCCGGCGAAGTCGCGGCCGCGAAAGTCCGGCTCGACAATCAGCAGGGCGGCGCCCGCGTGCTCGATCTGGTAGGCGATTTCCGCCGGGGTCAGCCAGGTGTTGAGCGCCACAGTGATCGCGCCCAGGTCCTGCGCGCCAAAATACGCCGCCACCCACTCGACCCGGTTGCCGGCCAGGATGGCGACGCGGTCGCCCTTGCCGATGCCGTGGGCGGCGAGACCCGCAGCGACGCGTCGGGCCTCATGCTGCAACCGGGCATAGCTCCATCGGACCGGGCCATCGACCAAGGCTTCGTGATCCGGATGCGCGGCCGCCAACTGGTCCAGAAGGCGTGGGCCGGTGCGGGGGACTGGGGCGCTGTAAGGCTGTGTCATAATGGTAATCTACTAGTGCGGCCTGTAGACTACTGCAAGGCGAATGCGGGTGGCCGCATCGCGGGATTGAGCGAAGCATGTCTTGATCCCACCGGCGCTTTGGCCAAAACTCTCGAGCGACACCGTCGGTCCCCATTCATTGCCGGAGCGAGACACCCATGGATTTCCAATTCACCGAACAGCAGCAGTCGATCCGCGACGCGGTGCAAAAGATCTGCAACGATTTTCCGCTCGACTACTGGCTGGAGCACGACGACAGCCATGAGTTTCCGGAGGACTTCGTTCAGGCCCTGGCAAGCGATGGCTGGCTCGGTATCGCCATGCCGGAGGAATATGGCGGGGCTGGGCTCGGCATCTCCGACGCTTGCGTCATGATGGAGACAATTGCCGCGTCGGGCGCCGGCATGTCCGGTGCTTCGGCCGTGCATATCAACGTCTTCGGACCGCATCCTATCGTGGTGCACGGCACGGACGAGCAGAAGAAGCGCTGGCTGACTCCCATGATTGAGGGAAAGGAAAAGTGCTGCTTTGGCGTGACCGAGCCGGACGCAGGCCTGAACACTGCCGCGATCAAGACGCGGGCGGAGCGCGACGGCAACAACTACAAGATCTACGGCACGAAAATGTGGACCTCCACCGCGCAGGAGGCGAACAAGGTGCTGCTGCTTTGCCGCACCACGCCGCGCGAGAAAGTGTCGAAGCCGTTCGACGGCATCAGCCTTTTCTATACGGACCTCGACCGCAAATACGTCGAAATCCGCGAAATTCCGAAGATGGGCCGCATGGCGGTGGACACCAATTTCGTCTTCTACGACGGCCTGCCGGTGCCGAAGGAGGACCTGATCGGCGAGGAAGGCCGCGGCTTCTATTACCTGCTGGACGGCATCAACCCGGAACGCTGTCTGGTGGCGTCCGAGGCCGTCGGCATCGGCCAGTTCAGCCTGGACCGGGCGGCGGAGTATGCTCGCGAACGCGTGGTGTTCGGCCGGCCCATCGGCCAGAACCAGGGCATCCAGCACCCGCTGGCGGAGACCTGGGCGAAGCTGGAGGCGGTGCGCCTGCTGGTCTACAAAGCCGCCTGGCTCTACGACACCGGCGAGAATTGCGGCGCGGAGGCGAACGCCGCCAAATACCTCGCCGCCGAATTCGGCTTCGAGGCGGCAGAACGCGCCA
>CAXBDI010000075.1:0-19552 GCA_963974445.1 uncultured Alphaproteobacteria bacterium | reverse complement strand
CGATAAACGGCGGAACACACCTTAAGCCCTTGTCCAATTTTTCGGGACCAGCTCTCTCTGCCAGCCCGATGCAATGGACGCTCTGCCTACCGTCATCACGCTTGGTCATTGGCCTCACACCAGCCCGTGCACCTTCGCGAACGGGTCCCAGGTGGGGTCGTTGTTCCAACTGTATTCGGTGCGCGTCGCGACCCGCTCCGCCTCCTCCGCGCCATACAGGCGCTGGATGGCGGCCAGCGCCATGTCCATGCCGGCGGAAACGCCGGAGGATGTCATGAACTTGCCGTCTTCGACCCAGCGGGCCTCCGCCTTCCAATCGACCGCCGGGCCTTGCTGCATCACCCAGGCGAAGGCTGCCTTGTTGCTGGTGGCACCGACGCCATCCAGCCGGCCGGTGCGCGCCAGCAGCGCGCTGCCGGTGCAGACGGTGGTGACCAGCGATGACGCGTCGGCGGCCTCGCCGATCCAATCCAGCAATTTTTTATTCTCGACTTCAGTGCGCGTCCCGGGGCCGCCCGGAATCAACAGCAGGTCGAATTCGACGCCGGCGGCAAAGGTCTGATCGACGACCGAGGCAGGACCTTGGCGGCTCGGCACCGGCTGATTGCGTTCGGCGACCATCCGGATCTGCGGCGCGTCTTCCAGCATCCCGAACATTTCCAGGGGACCGAACAGGTCTAACAATTCGAAACCGGGGAAAATCAGCGCGCCGATGGTCTTGGTCATAGGTCTGGCTCCTTGATTGTGCCGTGCCGCAAAATCATTTCAGTCGGATTGTGACGCGCGTCACTGCCAATCTCCAGGCGAAAGATTAGATTAACTATGGTTGGACCGTAGCCATACAGGACCTCTACCCATGAATGCCATCGCGCCTAACTTCCGCTCGTCGGCCCGGAGTCCCGGTCGCATTTTGGCGGTTTGGCTGTTTTGCATTGCGGCCATCGTGTTTTGGATCGCCGTGCTGCAGGTGTTGACGGCCATTCCCCTGCTGATTGCCGGCCTGTTGGCGGGTGGCTTCAGTCTGGCCTGCCTGCCGATGGCCGGTCACTTGGCCGCGGTGATCTGGCAACACGAAGCCGACGGGTAGAGGTTTTCTGCGTTGGCATCGATGCCGGCCATGTCTTCCTTGCTCTGACGCCAACTGCCGGTCACTGCTCAGCGAAGGCCGGTTTTTTTGATCTTCGGGCGTCACACGAATTGACGCGGCTCTATGCAGTTCCTACGGTGCTGGGATGCGACCTGCGCATAGGTCGCTAAATCAATACAGTGATGGAGGAACTCAGATGGGTATCATGCGGCGATCATTGATCGCAGCCGTTGCGCTTGCGATAGGGGCGGGCGGCAGCGCGATTGCGGAAGAGCCGAAATATGGCGGCGTGTTAACGTTCGTTGTTGGCGGTAATGCGCCGAGCTTTGACGGTCACCAGGAATCGACGTTCGCCGTCGTACACCCGATCGCACCGTTCTATAGCTTGCTGATCAAGGTCAATCCGCAAAATCCCAGCGACCCGACGGACTTCGTTTGCGATCTGTGCATTGGGGACGTGCCGGAGCCGACCAACGGCGGCAAAACCTATACCTTCCCGATCGTCCAGAACGCCAAGTTCCATGACGGCGAGCCGCTGGACGCCCGCGATGTGGTGGCAAGCTACAATCACATCATCAATCCGCCGGCCGGCGTGCTCTCCGTCCGCAGCGTCATGTTCGAAATGGTCGAAAGCGTCGAGGCGACCGATGATTACACTGTCGTCTTCAACCTGAAATATGCGACCTCCGCCTTCATTCCGTCGCTGGCCAACCCCTACAACTGGATCTATTCCGAAGAAAAGCTGAAAGCCGATCCGAACTGGTACAAGTCTAACATCGTTGGCTCTGGCGCTTTCAAGCTGAAAGAGGTGCAGGTTGGCTCTTCGTTTGTCGGCGAGAAGTTCGATGACTACTTTGTCGAGGGGCGTCCCTATCTGGACGGCTTCAACGCCATCATCGCGCCTAAGCAGTCGATCCGTGTGCAGGCGATCCGGGGCGGCCGTGCCGATATCGAATTCCGCGGTTTCCCGCCGAAGTCGCGCGACGACCTGATCGCGGCGCTGGGTGCGGATCAGATCACGGTGCAGGAAAGCACCTGGAACTGTAACCTGTCCGTCTCGCTGAACCACAACTTCCCGGCCTTTAAGGATCCGCGCGTGCGTCGGGCGCTGACGCTGGCGATCGACCGCTGGGGCGGCTCTGAATATCTGTCGCAGATCGCGATCATGAAGACTGTCGGCGGCATCATCTTTCCGGACCATCCGTGGGCGCGCAGCAAGGAAGAACTCGAAAAGCTGCCCGGTTATTGGCCGGACATCGAGAAGTCGCGTGAGGAGGCCAAACGCCTGCTGAAAGAGGCTGGCTTCGAAAACCTCTCGTTCGACCTGGTCAATCGCAACGTCGACCAGCCTTACAAAATCGCCGGGACATGGCTGATCGGCGAATGGAAGAAGATCGGCGTCACCGCCACACAACGCGCCGTGCCAACGGGTGAGTGGTTCCGCTCCTTCCGCGAGACCAAGAACTACGAAGCTGCGGTTACTGCGACCTGCCAGTCTGTGGTGAACCCGATCCTTGACGTCGCCAGCAACCTATCGATCGATCGCGCCAATCAGAACTATCGCGATTACATCGACCGCGAGAGCGATGCGATCTACGATCAGGCCGTCACGGCGCCGACAGCGGAGGAGGCCGGCCAGCATTTGCGCAACTTCGAGAAGGCGATCATCGACGACAAGGCGCATTACATGATCGTTCTCTGGTGGCAACGTCTGGTTCCGTACCGGAGCTATGTCAAAGGCTGGAAAATCAGCCCGAGCCATTATCTCAACCAAGATCTGGTCGACGTCTGGCTGGATAAATAACGGAAGCGGTCGGATGAGGCCTGCCTCAACCGACCGTTTGCAGAACCGTAAGGCACGCCTGCCCGGAGCAAATAAGCTTTGGGCAGGCGGGGCTTGGCCTCCAAAAGGTGGTTTGACCACAATCGAGCCTTGCCAGAAAGAGCTTCGCTTCGATGCATAAGTATCTTGTCAAACGTATACTGATGATGCTGCCGACGCTTCTTGGCGCTGGCATCTTTATCTTTTTTCTGTTGCGGATGATTCCCGGTGATATTTGTCTGGTGCGCCTCGGCGGTCAGGGCGGCTTTGTGGATGAGGCGGCGATCCAAACGTGCCAGGCCCAGCTCGGCCTTGATCAGCCGCTGCTGATGCAGTTTGCGTCGTGGTTCTTCAATTTCTTTACATTTGATTTCGGCATCTCGATGTGGACCCAACGGCCGATCATCGACGAAGTCGGCCTGCGCTTTGAGCTTTCCCTGCAGATCGCGCTCATGGCGACATTCGTGTCGATCCTCATCGCAATTCCGATGGGCATAGCGTCGGCGGTCAAGCAAAACACCTGGATCGACTACTTCGTCCGCACTTTTGCCATCGCTGGCATTGCCATGCCGTCGTTCTGGCTTGGCATTCTGATAATTCTGGCGATCCTGCTGACGACGCAATGGTGGACGGGGGTGCCCTGGTTGCCGCCCATCGCCTATGTGCCGATCTGGGAAGACCCGGTCGCGAACCTGTCGCAGTTGATCTGGCCAGCCTTGGCGACCGGCTACCGGTATTCGGCTGTGGCGACGCGCATGACGCGGTCCGCGATGCTGGAGGTGCTGCGCGAAGACTACATCCGCACCGCCAGGGCCAAGGGCGTGTTCGAAAAACTGATCGTCAACCGGCACGCCTTGAAAAACGCCATGCTGCCGGTGATCACCGTCATCGGTATCGAGTTCGCCTTCCTGATGGGGGGGTTGGTGGTCACCGAGCAGGTTTTCAATCTGAACGGTCTTGGCAAGCTTTTCGTCGATAGCGTCACCAATTACGACTACACCATGACCCAATCCTTGGTGCTGTTGGTCGCCGTGATCTTTGTGATCACCAACATCGCAATCGACGTCGCATACGCGTGGCTCGATCCGCGTATTCGCTATAGCTAGAACGCGGCAAGGGAGACCGAGGATGACGACAGTCACCAATTTAGAGCCGGCCCGGCTGCCGCAGAAAAAGTCTATCGGAACCGTCGTCCGGCGCTGGTGCCGGCGGCAACCGTTAGGTGCTGTCAGCGGCGTTATGCTTATCGTGATTATTCTGGTCGCGGTGTTTGCAGACGTGGTCGCCCCTTACGATCCTGTCTTGAACGACTTCGCCAACATGCTGACCCCACCTGGGCAAGAGTATCTGTTGGGAACGGACCAATTCGGCCGCGACGTTCTCAGCCGCATCATTTATGGCGCGCAGACGGCGTTGTTCATCGGCTTTACCGCCGCGTTCTTCGGCTCTTTCCTCGGGTTGATCTTGGGCGTGACCAGCGCCTATCTGGGCGGCTGGTTCGATATGATCTTTCAGCGGATCATGGACGTTTTCATGGCGTTTCCGTCGATCATTATCGCGTTGGCCATCGTCGCCACCTTCGGCTCCGGTACCCAGAACGTCATCCTGGCGATCACCATTCCGATGATCCCGAACTGCGCCCGCGTCGTGCGCTCCAGCGCCTTGCAGATTCGCGAAATCCCTTACGTCGATGCGGCCCGCTCGCTGGGCTTCGGCCATATCCGCATTGTCATGCGCCATATGACGCCGAACGTCATGGCGCCGTATCTCATTATGTTTACCAGCTTCCTCGGCCAGGCGATCCTGGCGGAGGCATCGCTCAGCTATCTGGGCCTGGGTGTGCAGGAGCCGACGCCGGCCTGGGGCCTGATGCTGCAAGGCGGGGCGGAGGAGTATGCGGAAAGCGCCATTTGGATCGCGATCTTCCCGGGGCTCGCCATCACTCTGGCGGTGTTCGCCTTCAACATCTTCGGCGATGCGGTGCGCGATACGCTCGATCCGCGGCTGCGTTCGCAATAGGGGGCGAGCCGGTTCATGGCTGAGGCTGCGCAGCGCTGCCCGTGGGCCGGCGAAGACCCGCTCTACCGGCGCTATCACGATACCGAATGGGGCGTGCCGCAGTTCGACGACCGCGCCCTGTTCGAGAAGATCGTGCTGGAGGGGTTTCAGGCCGGCCTCTCCTGGATCACCATCCTGCGCAAGCGCGAGAATTTCCGTGCGGCGTTCGATGGCTTCCAGCCTGCGGTGATCGCCGAATATAACGAGGCCAAGCAGGCGGAGTTGCTGGCGGATGCCGGCATTATCCGCAACCGGGCAAAGATCGCGGCGACCGTCACGAACGCCCAGGCCTGGCTGGCAGTGATGGAGCGCGGCTCCTTCAGCGATGTGGTCTGGAAATTCGTCGATGGCCGGCCGCAGCGGAACGCGCGGCAAAGCATGGCGGAGGTGCCCGCCCAGACGCCTGTCTCCCAAGCCATGGCGAAGGAGCTGAAGCGGTTGGGCTTCCGCTTTTGCGGGCCAACCACGTGTTATGCCTTCATGCAGGCGATGGGCATGGTGAACGATCACTTGGTTTCCTGCCCGCGGCATGCTGAAGTGGCGGCTCTCGCGTAAACTCTCTGATTTTCGGAGGCCACAGACATGACGATCACCGGCGGCTGCTATTGCGGCGAAATCCGCTACGAATCGAAAGGCGAGCCCCAGGCGATGCTGCAGTGCCATTGCCGCGAATGCCAGTACATCTCCGGCGGCAACGCCAACCTGATCACGGTGCTGCCGGCGGACGGGTTCAGCTTCACCAAGGGCGAGCCGAAAAGCTTTACCCGCACGGATATCGAGCGCCCGGTGACGCGCCTGTTCTGCCCGACCTGCGGCACCAGCATTGCGACGAAAACGCCGAACCGGCCGGATTCGGTGATCGTCAAGGTCGGCACCTTGGACGATCCGACCACGTTCAAGTCGCAGATGGCGATCTTCACCAAAGACAAGCAGCCCTTCCATTTCATCCCGGACGGTTTGCCGACCTTCGACAAACGTCCGGGCTAGCCGTTGCTCCGGTAGCCTGAATGCGCGCGGTCCTCGGCGCCATCGCCAGCGTCCTTTACGGCTGGCGCATCTACGATCCGAAGGGGTCGTACGCCGCATTTTACGACGCCTCGAACTGGCTGACGGGGCAGGTGTTGGCGGAGGGCGGCGCCTGGAGCGTCGTTCGCAACATCGTTAATCTGGTGCTGCTGGATCAGGCCGATGGCTTCCTGCTGGGCATCGTTTTTCTGTCCATCATCTCGCTGCCGCTCTGGGGCATCCGCGTCAGTGGGCGCTGGTGCGTGCGTAAGGTCAAGGCCATCCGGCAGCGGCGGCGGGAGCAGCGCGAGCGCAGCCGGACAACTGCCGATGCGCCGCCACTTGTGCTGCGCGACATTGTCGATCGGCCGCGGCTGCTAAGGGATCGGGTCTAGCCCATAGCTCGCCTAGGATTTGTCCTTTTCCTTGTCGAAGATCGATAGTTTCAGGTCCGGCATGGAGCCCATCCACAACGCGTAGTCGCGGTGGTCTTCCAGATCCTTTCCGGTATTCGGGTGGACCAGCACCGTCAGGCCGTCGCGCTCTATGGCCAGGAACGGCACGATCTTCGGGAAGAGCTCGGTCGCGAAATGCACCTGGTAGCTGCCTTCCGGATGCGGGCCGACGGGGTTGTCGTGCCAGCGGCCATACTGGGCCGACGGGAACGCCGCCTCCAGCTTGCTGCGCAACGCCTCGGCCCGGGGTTTGCTCGCGGCGTCATAGTAGACGTGGACGTGATAATCTTCGATTTGGTCGGTGACGGCGGTGGTCATGCTCTGGACTCCTGTCGGTTGTCGCATTCATATAGGCGCTTCGCCTGATAATAGGAGTCTCGCCGGTGCCGGATAGCGTTGCAAGCCCTGAAATAGTGTTTTCCGCCTGCCCGCATGACTGCCCGTCGACCTGCGCGCTGGAGGTGGAGCGGCTCGACGCGCACAACATCGGCCGGGTGCGCGGCGCGCGCGAGAACGCCTACACCGACGGCGTCATCTGCGCCAAGGTCGCGCGCTACAATGAGCGGGTGCACCATCCGGACCGGCTGACAAAATGCTATCAGCGGACGGGGGCCAAGGGCTCCGGCGATTTCCGCGAGATTTCGTTCGAGGATGCCATAGACGAGACGGCAGAGGCCTTCCTGAAGCTGGAAGCCCAGCACGGGGCGGAGACCATCTGGCCGTATTTCTATGCCGGCACCATGGGCCAGATTCAGCGCGACAGCATCCACCGGCTGCGCCATGCGAAGAAATACAGCTATCAGCACTCGACCATCTGCGTGACGCTGGCCTGGAATGGCTTCATCGCCGGCACCGGCTCGCTGCGCGGCGCCGACCCGCGCGAGATGCGGGTGGCCGATGTGGTGGCGATCTGGGGAACTAATGCGGTCTCGACCCAGGTCAATGTGATGACCCACGCAACCTATGCCCGCAAAACCCGCGGTGCGAAGATCGTGGTGGTCGATACCTACCTGACCGATACGGCCAGGCAGGCGGACCTGTTCCTTTGCGTCAATCCGGGCACAGACGGCGCGCTCGCCTGCGCCGTCATGCATGTGCTGTTCCGCGATGGCCATGCCGACCGGGCCTATCTGGAAAAGTACACCGACTGCCCGCAGGAGTTAGAGGCGCACCTCCAATCCCGCTCGCCGGAATGGGCGGAGGCGATTTGCGGCGTGCCGGTGGCGCAGATCGAGGAATTCGCCAAGTTGCTGGCGGATAACAAGAAGCACTTTCTGCGCATCGGCTACGGCATGGGCCGCCAGCGCAACGGCGCCCACAACATCCATGCAGTGCTAAGCATCGCCGCGGTCAGCGGCGCCTGGCAGTACGAGGGCGGCGGCGCGTTTCACAACAACGGCGCGATCTATCGCTGGGACAAGAAGCTGGTCGAGGGCTGGGACTACGCCGACCCGAAGGTGCGCTGGCTCGACCAAAGCCGCATCGGCGACATCCTGCTTGGCAACGCGAAGGACCTGCGCGGCGGCCCGCCGGTGCACGGCCTGTTCATCCAGAACACCAACCCGATGATGGTCGCCCCGGAACTCGCCAAGGTTCATAAGGGCTTTGCGCGCGAGGACCTGTTCACCTGCGTGCATGAGCAGTTCATGACCGATACGGCGAAGATGGCCGACATCGTCATCCCCGCCACCATGTTTTTGGAGCACGACGACGTCTATCAAGGCGGCGGCCACCAATACATCATCTTAGGCCCGAAAGTGATAGAGCCGCCGCCGGGTCCGCGCTCCAACGCCGAGGTGGTCAATGCGCTGGCGAAGCGGCTGGGCTGCCAGCAGCCGGCGTTTGACATGACGGCCAGCCAGTTGGTGGATCAAACGCTAAAGGCGTCGAAGCGCGGCAGCTATGACGGGCTGACCCGGGACCACTGGGTCGATTGCCAGATCCCGTTTGAGACCGCGCACTATCTGGATGGCTTTGCCTGGCCGGACAAGAAGTTCCGCTTTAAGCCGGACTGGAAGGGCATGTTGCCGAACGACGACGGCACCAAGTCCGGGCGCTTCGGCCCAGCGGACAAGATGCCGGCCTTGCCGGATCATTGGGACGTGATCGACAATGCAACGGCTGACAAGCCGTTCCGCATGGTGACCGCGCCGGCGCGCAGCTACCTGAACTCCACCTTTACCGAGACGCGGTCGTCCATCGAACGGGAAAAGCGGCCGGAGGTGATGATCCGCCCGGAGGATGCGGCTAAGCTGGGTATCGCCGATGGCGCTCAAGTGAAGATCGGCAACGAGAAGGGCTCGGTCCCCCTGCACGCCCGCCACTTCGACGGCCTGACGCCGAACACAGTGGTGGTCGAGAGCATCTGGCCGAACCATGCCTTCCCGGAAGGCGTCGGCATCAACCTGCTGGTCTCGGCGGAAGCCGCGGCGCCGGTAGGCGGCGCGGTGTTTCACGACACGTCGGTGTGGATCAAGCCGGCCGCCTCTGCTTAGAGCGCGGCCTACTTCTCGTATTTGAAGCCCAGCTTCAACGTAACTTGGTAGTGGCCGACCTTGCCATCCGTGACCCGGCCGCGAACCTGCCCAACTTCGAACCAGTCCAGGTTGCGCAGGGACTCATTCGCCTTTGCGATTGCCACCTGAATGGCATCCGAAATCGATTCCTCGGATGTCCCGACCAGTTCGGTCACTCTGTAAACATTATTGGTCATAGCGGCTCTCCTCTATCAGTAAGGAACTGAAAAAGCCTAACACACCGATTCCGATAGGTCGACTCGCTCGCGAGTGAAACTTAGAGCAGGAAAATCGCCATTAAAATCAAAACAATGGCAGTCCCGATCGCCGAGTAAAGCAACAGGCTCGCAAAGCCTTCCCAACTGGCGCGGTGGCGTCGGACTGAGTCTTCAAAATTTTCCATGGCGCTCAGCATCCCTCAAAACGGCGATCCGCCGAGTCAGGCGGTCGAATCAATCATTCCGGTTTTTCCTAGCGTGCAAGCCGTCCGCACCCAATGCGGTTCAACGGCGCAGCACGACTCCATTATCCGCTGGTCAATCATCCACCGGGTTGAGAGCAGTGTTCTCGGCAGATTTGACGCTCGGATGTAGTACAACTCGCTCTCCGACGACCGGCGCTCGGCCCTCGGCCACCAGGCGCATGGCCATAGGGTAGAGCCGGTGCTCAGCCGCCAGGACGCGGTCGGCCAGGGTTTCGGCGGTATCGTCGGGGCGCACCGGCACGACGGCCTGGGCGATAATCGGACCCGCGTCCATCTCCGCCCGTACATAGTGCACGGTGCAGCCATGCCAGCGCACGCCGTCCGCCAGCGCGCGGGCGTGGGTATCCAGTCCTTTGTAGGCTGGCAGGACCGAGGGGTGAATGTTGATCAGCCGGTCGCGCCAGCGCTCGACGAACCAGGGCGTCAGCAACCGCATGAACCCGGCTAGGCAGATCAGATCGATCCTTGCCTCCGCCAGGCGCGCGTCCAGCGCCTGCTCGAACGCCTGCCGATCCTTGCCGAAGGGCTTGCTGGCGACGACGGCTGTCGGCACGCCTTGGCTCGCGGCGTAATTCAGGCCCGCAGCATCGGCGCGGTTGGCCAGCACCAGCGCAACTTCGGCAGGCGAGTGTTCGGCGGCGGCGTCGGCTACTAGAGCCGCCATGTTGCTGCCGCGGCCGGAAATCAGAATGCCAAGGCGGGCCTTGCTCACGAGGCGCTCCAAGGCGCATCGCCGGGCCAGTAGACGCGGGGGCCGCTATCTCCCGCCGGTTGCACGACGGTGCCAAGCCGGAACACTTGCTGCTCACCGGCGGCGGCCAACGCGGCGCGGACCTCCGCCTCTGCTTCGGGAGCTACGACCAACACCAGGCCGATGCCGCAGTTGAAGGTCTTCAGCATCTCCGCCACGTCGATCTCGCCGGCCTGTTGCAGCCATTGGAAGACGGGAGGCAGCGGCCAGGCGTCCGCATCGAGCCCTATGCCAAGCCCATCCGGCAGCACCCGCGGCAGGTTGCCGGGCAGGCCGCCGCCGGTGATATGGGCGATGGCGTGAACGCCGCCGGTCTTCGCAGCAGAGAGTGCCTGAGCGATATAGAGGCGGGTCGGCTCCAGCAGCGCCTCGCCCAGGCTTAGGTCCGAGGCGAACGGAGCCGAATCGCTCCAGGACAAGCCTAGGTCGCTTACGACCTTGCGCACCAGGCTGAAGCCGTTGGAATGCACGCCGCTGGAAGGCAAGCCCAGGACGATATCGCCTGCCGAGACCTTGCTGCCGTCGATATAGGCGTCGCGCTCCACCGCACCGACGACGAAGCCGGCCAGGTCGTAATCGCCTGCGGCATACATGCCCGGCATCTCTGCCGTCTCGCCGCCGATCAGGGCGCAGCCGGCGGCCTTGCAGGCGCGGGCGATGCCGGCGACGACCGCTTCGGCGACGGAAGGTTCCAATCTGCCGCTGGCGAAATAGTCTAGGAAGAACAAGGGCTCGCCGCCGTGGACGATCAGATCGTTGGCGCACATGGCGACCAAATCCTGGCCGATGTGGTCGTGCCGGCCGGTTTCGATGGCGATGCGCAGCTTGGTGCCGACGCCGTCGGTCGCGGCCAGCATCAACGGGTCGGCATAGCCGCAGGCCTTCAGGTCGAAGACGCCGGCGAATCCCTTCAAATCCGGGCGGGAGCCGGCGCGCGCCGTGGCGGCGACCAGAGGCATGATCTGGCGCACGAACGCGTCGCCCGCCTCGATATCCACACCGGCATCCGCATAGCGGCCTCCGCCTTTGGACATGCTCACCTCGCCTCTGTATAAGGTCTATTCGTGATCCGTCGGGACCTCTGCCTCGCGGAGTTCCAGGACCATAGCGAAAGGGCATGGCAATGCAACGCAAGCGGTCGATGGTTGGCAAAGCGCGGCGCGGCTTATTGACGTGGCCGAGGCTGGCGCTGGGGTTGGCCTTGCTGGCGCTAGGGGCGCCGTCGCTGGCGCAGAGCCAGAGCAGCGCCTATACGGTGACCGACATCAATGTGAATCGCTCGGCTGCGTCCGGCCAGCAGGCGCGGGAAATGGGTCTGGCGGAGGCGCGGGAGGCGGCCTTCACCCATCTGTTCGAGCGGCTGGTGCCCAGCGCCTACCACGGCGCCCGGCCGAATTTGCCCGCCGATCAAATGGACAACCTGATCCAGTCGGTCGATGTGGTGCGCGAGCAGGTGACGGCCACCAGCTACCGCGCCGACCTCACCATGAGTTTTTCCCCGCCGCAGGTGCGGGCAATGCTCAGCAGATTGCGCATTCCGTATACGGACCGGGTCAGCCCGCCGCTGCTGATCGTGCCGGTCTATGAATGGGCAGGCGCGCGCCAGTTGTGGGAGATACCGAACCCCTGGCACAGCGCCTGGGTGGAACAGGCGGGCAGCCGCGGGCTGATCAGCACGGTTCTGGCGAAAGGCGACGCCGGCGAGCAGTTGATGCTCAGCGCCGATCAGGCGGTCAGCGGCGATTCGCCTGGGTTACAGCGATTGGCTCAAACCTATCAGGCCGGCGGCGCGGTGGTGGCGCTCGGCCAGCTTCGGGTGGACCCGCGCAATGGCCGGCCGGTGCTGGACGTAACCCTGCAAGGCTATGGCGCTGCCCCGGCGGGACCGATCAAACAACGCTTCGAAGGCAGCGCCGGCGGCCGCGCCGGCATGGCGGCGGAGCAGTTGACCCGCACCGCGGCGGCGGCGATGGTGGATGCGTTGGCCGACGCCTGGAAGGCGGAGAACCTGCAGCGCACCGACCTGGGCACCAACTCGCTCACCGTTTCCGTGCCGCTCAGCTATATCGGCGATTATGCGACTGCGTTGCGGATGATCGGTGAGGTCAACGCGCTGGAATCGGCCACCGTCAGCCGGATCAGTGCCCGCGAGGCCCGGTTTCAGTTGCGCTATCGCTCTGACCTGGAGCAGGTGCGCCGAGCCTTTAGCCAATACGGCATGCAACTGGTGCAAGAACCCGGTGGCTGGGTATTGCGCGTCAATGGCTAATATCGCCTCGCCAACGACGAGCGCCACGGCATGACCGTGCGGGAGAAAGCCGGCGCGTGGCTGGCGATTCTCGTCGTCTTCATCCTGCTGGTCTGGCTGTTCCAGCCGATCCTGTTGCCGTTCGTCGCCGGCTTGGCTGTCGCCTACTTTCTCGACCCCATCGCCGACCGGCTGGAGGCCATCGGCATCGGCCGCGGTTGGGCCGCCGCATGGACCCTGCTGGGCTTTGCCGTGCTGACGGTCGCACTGCTGCTGCTGTTGATCCCCGTCGTGCAGAGCCAGGTGGTCGGGCTCGTTTCCCGGTTGCCGGACATCGTCGCGGCGCTGCAACGCTGGCTGGTAGCCGGCCTGGAGCGATTGCAGGGCGTGCTCGATCCAGCGGAAGTCCAACAACTCCGCGAGGCCCTGACGGCGGAGTTCGGGCGCGGCTTGACGGTGATGACCGACTTGGTGCGCGGCGCCTTCTCCAAGGGCCTGGCGGTGTTCGAGTTCCTGTCGCTGTTGGTAGTGACGCCGGTAGTCGCCTTTTACCTGTTGCGGGACTGGGACCGGATCGTCGCGCAAATCGACAGCCTGCTGCCGGTGCAGCATCGCGATACGGTGCGTGCGCAGGCGGCGGAGGTGGACGAGACGCTGGCCGGGTTTGTGCGCGGCCAATCGATGGTCTGCCTGTTGTTGGGGCTCGGGTACGGTACGTCCCTGGCATTGACCGGCCTGCCGTTCGGCTTCACCGTCGGGTTGATGGCCGGGCTGGTGTCGTTTGTGCCGTATCTGGGCTCGATGTTCGGACTGGTCGCCAGCGTCGGGTTGGCCTTGGTCGAGTTCTCCGACCCAATACGCATCGCCATCGTTGCCGGCATCTTTATTGTCGGCCAGGTGATCGAAGCCTATCTGCTGACGCCAAAGCTGGTGGGGGAGCGGGTGCGGTTGCATCCGGTCTGGATCATCTTCGCCCTGTTCGCCGGCGGCTCTTTGCTGGGCTTTGTCGGCCTGCTGATCGCACTGCCGGTCGCCGCGGTCATTGGCGTCGTGGTGCGGTTCCTGCTGAGCCGTTACCGGCAAAGCCGGCTCTACGACCATCAACTCGGCCAGGAGCGGCAGGCCGATGATTAAGACCCCCGCAGCCAAGCAGTTGCCGTTGCCGATTCCAGCCAGCACCGCAGTCGGCGCCGCCGACTTTCTGGTGGCGGACAGCAACCGGGATGCGGTGCGCTGGCTCGACGCCTGGCCGGATTGGCCGGGTGGCGGCCTGCTGCTGCATGGCCCGACGGCGAGCGGCAAGAGCCATCTGGCGGCGATCTGGGCGGCGCGTTCGGCGGCAAAGCACCTGGAAGCGCAGAACCTGACCGTCAGCCTGGCACTGGATTTGCAGACGGCGGTTGCGGTCGACGGCATCGAAGCCGCGCCGGAGCCGAAGGCGCTGTTCCACCTGATCAACACCGCGCGTGCCCGCGACCTGCCGTTTCTGTTGACCGCGCGGCAACCGGCCGCGGCGTGGAGCAGTGGGCTCGCCGATCTGGACTCGCGGCTGCGGGCGCTGCCGTCTGTGGGCCTTCAAGCGCCGGACGATGCATTGCTGGCGGCGCTGGCGGCGAAATTGTTCGCAGACCGGCAAATCACCGTGCCAGACGATGTCATCGCCTTTATGCTGAGCCGGCTGGAGCGCTCATGCGCGGCGGTGGCGGCAGCGGTCGAGCGGTTGGATGCGGCAGCTTATGCCAAAAGACGCCGCGTCACCCGAGCGCTGGCGCAGCAGGTATTAGCGACACCAAACGACGATCAGAGAGGATAACGTCAATGGATATGGGAATTCGCGGCCGCAAGGCGATTGTCGAGGCGGCGAGCAAGGGGCTCGGCAAAGGCTGCGCTATGGCGCTGGCCGAGGAAGGCTGCGACCTGGTGATCAACGCCCGCACCGCCTCCGAGTTGGAGGCGACGGCGGACGAGATCCGCAAGGCCCATCAGGTCAACGTGACGGCGGTGCCCGGCGACATCACCACGCGCGAGGTCCGCGACGCCATCCTGAAAGCCTGCCCGAACCCGGATATTCTGGTGACCAATGCCGGCGGCCCGGCCCCCGGCAACTTCCGCACCGACACCCGCGAGCGCTGGCTAGCCGCGCTGGACGCGCAGCTTCTCAGCCATGTGGAGATGATTACCGCGGTGATCGATGGCATGGCGGAGCGCAAGTTCGGGCGCATCGTCAACATCACCTCGCAGAGCGTGAAGATGCCGGTGCCGAACCTGGGGCTGTCGACCGCGGCCCGCATGGCGCTGACCGGTTTTTCCTCCACCATCTGCCGGGAGGTGGCGCCGCACAACGTGACGATCAACGGGCTGCTGCCCGGTCCGTTCGATACCGACCGCCTGCGCTCCAACTTCGAGCACGGCGCCAAGGTCACAGGCAAGCCGCAGGACGAGTTGGCAGAAGCGCGGCGCAACGAAAACCCGTCAAAACGCTTTGGCACAGCGGAAGAATTCGGCGCGACCTGCGCCTTCCTGTGCAGCGTGCATGCGGGCTTCATCACCGGCCAGAACATCCTGATGGACGGCGGCCACTTCCCGGCGAACATTTAGAGCGTCGGCGAAAGGTGTTGACCGTTTAACCAATTTTCCCACCGTCCCGCACGTGATGCGGGACCCATGCCCGAGACTTTAATACAGACTGCGAGCTTTGTGGCTGGCTCTCTGGCATGGACCCCGTGTCAAGCACGGGGCGGAGCGAAACGGTGGGGCGGTGCTTCCTGTCGCTAGCTCAGCGCCGCGGCAATCGCCTGGCCGGCTTTCAGGCCGTGGCCGGTCAGGATGAGGACGGCGGTCTCGTTTGCGCTGATCCGCCCGTCCGCTTGCAGGCGGCTGAGGCCGGCGGCAGCGGCGGCAGTGGTTGGCTCGACATACCAGCCGGCGGCCAGCAGTTCGCGCAGTGCGGCGCGGATATCATCTTCGGACACGCTCAAGAGTTGCCCGCCGGAGCCGCGGACGGCCTCCAGAACCATGTCGGCCCGCACCGGTTGCGGCGTGGCGATGCCGTCGGCGATGGTGGGGTTGAGCGGCGGCGGCGCGCGTCCTTCGAACAGAGCCACCAGCGGCGAGCAGCCCTCGGCCTGCACCGCGTGCAGCTTTGGCGGCCGCGCGATCTGGCCGGCGGCGACAAGCTCGGCAAAGCCAATGGCGAGGCCCAGCACATTGCCGCCCTGGCCCGCCGGCATGACGATATGGTCCGGCAGGCTGAAGCCCATCTGCTCCCATAGCTCGAACGCCAGAGTCTTGGTGCCCTCTACGAAGAACGGTTGCCAGGCGTGCGAGGCGTAGAACCGTGTGCTTGCGGCGGCGAGGGCGGCGTCGGTGGTGTCCTGGCGGGCGCCGGGCACGCGATGCACGGTCGCGCCGAACGCCTGCATCTGCATCAGCTTGCCGGCGGGCGCGGTGGCGGGAACATAGATGGCGCAGTCTATCCCGGCGGCCTTGCAATACGTGGCCATCGACGCGCCGGCGTTGCCGCTGGAATCCTCCAGGATTTCGGTCAGGCCGGCCTCGATCAGCGCGTTGACCAGCAGGGAGATGCCGCGGTCCTTGTAGGAGCCGGAGGGTTGCAGGTGCTCGCACTTGAACAGCACCGGCATTCCCTGCCAGGTGCCCGAGACCAGCGGCGTCCAGCCTTCGCCGAGAGAGATACGCTTCCGCGTCCGCAATGCCGCGGCGTAGCGCCAAAGCGAGCCTTCGCACCCGTCGATTTCGGCGGGAGAGAGGCCCTTGCCCGTGCTCAATTCCACAGGGCCGGAGTCGTCCGGCGCACGCCACAGCGGCAAGGCACGCGGCCAAGTAGCGCCGGTGCGGGGGTTGATATAGCGGGCTTCGGGCATGACGGCGTCTCTATGAATTGGGTGCAGTGATTGGCGATTGTAGCAACAACTTAAGGCTTCGGCCGTTCAACCATTTTCTCGCCGTCCCAAACTTGATTTGGGGCCCATGCCGGAGACTTGCGTCCAGAGTCCGCACTTGGTGATTGGCGCTCAGGCATGGGCCCCGTGTCAAGCACGGGACGGAGGGGAAAGGGGACGGGCTGCGCGAAGCGGAGGCCCCGGATCAAGTCCGGGGTGTATGCCTGCTTGGCATGGCTTCAGCCGTAGCGATGCAGTCCCCGCCCGTGCCGGCGCAGCCACGCCTCATGCTCTCGGTAGTCCGGCATCAATCCGGCGACCAGAGCCCAGAAGCGCGGGCTGTGGTTCAACTCGCGCAGGTGGGCGACCTCATGAGCTGCGACATAGTCGAGCACTTCTGCCGGCGCCATCGCCAATCGCCAGGAGAACGACAGGCGGGCGCGGCTGGAGCAACTGCCCCAGCGCGTCTTCGGATCGCGCAGCGAGAGCGGCGGCGGCTCCAGCTCCAGCGCTGCGCTGTAGCGGGCGACGGCGGCAGTCAGGCCGTGATGCGCCGCGGTCTTCAACCAGGCTTCGACCAGCCTCGGCACGGTCTCGGCGCGTCCGCCCACACGCAGGACGCCGCCCTCGGCGCGAACCGGGTCGCGTGCCCGTTCGGCGAGGGCGATGCGGTGCGGCGTGCCGGCGACGGGGATGCTCTCGCCCGCTTGAAATGGAATGCGGGGCGGTTGCCGGGCGCGTTGGGTGTCCAGCCACGCCTGTTTCTCGGCGGCGAAGCGCAGCCCCTCCGCCCGCAGGCGGGCATGCGGCAGCGTCAACACCGGCTGGCCGTGCTGATCGATGCGCAGCGAAATGCGCCGGGCGCGGCGGTCGATGCGAATGGTCAGGTCGGGCGGGTCGGGTAGCGGTCGCACAGGCGGGCCTACAATTGCCAATCGACGACGTAGCGGATCAGATCGGCCTCGTCGGCCAGATCGTCTTCGGAGATGGTCTTGTGCCGGATGGAGACGCCGGCGGTGTGCACCGTCTGCGGATCGCCGGAGACCAGCGGATGCCACCATTGCAGCGGCTTGCCCTCGCCGATCAATCGGTAGGCGCAGGTGCGGGGCAACCAGGGCAGGGCGCCCAGATCGGCCTGGGAGAGGTCGATACAGTCCGGCACATGCTCGAACCGGTTGTCATAGTCGCTGCACCGGCAGGTGTCGGAATCCAGCAGCTTGCAGGCGACCGACGTGGCGTCGACCTCGCTGGTGTCTTCGTATTCGACCTTCAGCAGACAGCACTTGCCACAGCCGTCGCAGAGCGATTCCCACTCCGCGGGCGTCATTTGCCACAACTGCTTGGTGCGCCAAAAGGGTAGCTCCATCGGCTAGCCGCGGCCCTGAATTTCGCGCCCGCTCAAGCCCATGGACCACATCAGACCCAGCACGCCGCCCTTGAGAAAGGGAAGCGCGATCAGCGCCAGGCTGAGCGTCAGGGCAGGCCAGACCAGCATCTGCATTTGGGTCGACCATTGGTAGTTTTGCTCGACGAGCAACAATAATGGCACGACGATATGCCCAACGAGCAAGATGGTCAGGTAAGGCGGAAAGTCGTCCGCGCGAATATTGCCCAGATGCGTTCCGCACTGCTCGCAATCCTCCACCTGCCGCAAATATCCGGCAAACGCGCGGCCCTGTCCACACGCCGGACAGCGGCGCTTGAGCCCGCGGGTGATGGCGGACGACTTGGAAACGGGATGCTGGATCGGCATAGGTGGCTCTGGCTCCAAACGGTGCGCATCTGAGATAATAGCACACACGTCGCCGGGCTAGGTGACCGAACGTCCGGGTGTCCCCATCGCCGCGACTCTGGTGTAGGCTGGTGCGATGGATACACTCGCCTCATTGTTGCCGCCGGCCCCGCTAGCACCCGGCCTCTATATCGTCGCGACGCCAATCGGTAATCTGGAGGATATCACGCTGCGCGCGCTGCGGGTATTGCGGGATGCCGACGCGATTGCCTGCGAGGACACGCGCATGACGGTGCGGCTGGTGCAGCGCTATGGCCTCTGCCGCACGCTGCTGCCCTATCACGAACATAATGCGCGGCAAGCCTTGCCCGGCATCCTGCGCCGGCTGGAGGCCGGTGAAGTGGTGGCGCTGGTCAGCGACGCCGGCACGCCGCTGGTCTCCGATCCCGGCTACCGCTTGGTTGAGGCGGCCTTGGCGGCGGGCTTTCCGGTCGTGCCGATACCCGGCGCCAGCGCGCTGCTGGCGGGGCTGGTGGCGGCGAACCTGCCGACAGATCGGTTTTTCTTCGCGGGTTTCCTGCCGCCGCGGCAGGCCGCACGCCGCCGCGCGCTGGAGGATTTGGCGGCAGTGCCGGGAACGTTGGTGTTCTACGAGGCGCCGGGGCGGATCGGGGCTGCCTTGCAGGATATCGCCGCGGTGTTGGGCGACCGCCCCGCCTGCCTGGCGCGGGAGTTGACGAAACGGTTCGAAGAGTGGCGGCGTGGCTCGGCGAGCCAACTGGCGGCGAGCGCCGAGGCCGATCCGCCGCGCGGCGAGTGCGTCCTGATGGTCGGGCCGGCGCCGGCGGGCCAGCAAGCGGCGTTGGCGGCGGATGTGGACGCGATGCTGCGGGCGGCGCTAGCCCACGATAGCGTCCGCGATGCCGCGGCAGCCGTGGCGGAGGCGACCGGGCAGAAGCGCCGCGACGTCTATGCCCGCGCCCTGCAATTGGTGCAGGCGGAGGCGAAGAAGTGACCGCCGAACGCCGGCGCCGCGAGCAGCGTGGCCGCGATGCGGAGGCTCTGGCGGCGGCGTTTCTGCGCAAGGCCGGCTACGACATCCTGGCGGAGCGCCTGCGCACGCCCTCCGGCGAGATCGACCTGATCGCGTTCCGCGCGCCGGTGCTGGCCTTTGTCGAGGTCAAGGCGCGGACGTCGATTGGCAGGGGTCTGTTCGCGCTCTCGCCGCGGCAGGCAGCCCGCATCGCCGCGGCGGCGGAGTATTTCATGGCCGATCACCCGGAATACGCCGACGCTTTCGCGCGACTTGACCTGATTGTGATCGCTCCCGGCCAGTTGCCGCGGCACTTTCCCAATGCCTGGCAGCAGGATGGGGATGACTCCGGCTGGTGATGCGCTAGCATGGCCGCACACCCTCGAAAGGCGCAACTCATGGCAGAGACCACAGTACACGACGCTGTTGCGGTGAGGGTTGAGATGGATTCGAATTTGA
>CAXBDI010000074.1:0-19749 GCA_963974445.1 uncultured Alphaproteobacteria bacterium | reverse complement strand
CAATTGCCCTCCGGCAAAACCCCCGTTCAACGAGGGGGGGGGTGAGCAGTTACTCCAAATCTCCTTTGGACTGAATTGGAAAGAAGCCGCACTCTCAAAAAGCACGAGTTGATTTGCCAAAAATTGGGTATTCCCTTTAAAGACGAACTAGGGAAAAGACCTATGCAAACAGTTGATAAGCTACTTAAGCTCCGAAACAAAATAGCCCATGGGAAATCTGAAAAACTTAATTTTACGGAGATAATTTCTGCTCAAGACTATCCGAGACGACTTAAGAGACCTTTCGATCCAAAATGGATAAAAAAACTTATGAATGCTGAATATGTTAAAATCATAAGAGACGACGTTAAAGGAGTTATCAAGATAATACATGATGCCCGCCCTGAACCGAAAGAACTTTTATTTCACCGTGGCTTCCAGTTCGGGACTGGAAGTCGGCTAGGCTAAAAGACCGTCAGAATTGAAGATAAAAGCCGATAAAGAACGGAGCAGCGAGCCATGTCCATTGGCACCCACATCGACCTACCGGCAGAGGTTCAGGCCGCCATTCAGAACGCCATTGCCGTCGTCGATGCGCATATGGCCGGCCTGAACGCCCGCAATCCGAAAGCCATTGCTGCCGGCCTGCATTTTCCGCACTACCGCCTGGCGGGCAGCGTGTTCAAGGTCTGGCAGACGCCCGACACCTACCTCGACGACTTCTTCGCCCGGGCCGGCAAGGGGTGGGCGCGCAGCCAGTGGAACCGGCAGGACGTGATCGCCGCCGGCGTCGATCCGTTCGGCCTTAACCAGGGGGCAGTGGAAGGTCTCCAGGTTGAGCGTGCCGTGCAGGTCAATGCGCTGGCGACCCGAACACCGGTTCGACCCGCCCAGATCGCGACATTTTTCGAAGTGGCCCAGTGTGCAGGAGCCACTATTTACGTCTGCACCAACCCCCTCAACATCTCGTCCAAGTATTCATCCGCCAGAGCGTGCAACTCCGCCGGCGTCCGGTCTTGGATCGGATGCGGCACGAACACGTAGGCCGGGTCGGTGCCGAGGGCTTTCGCCTGGGCTTCCATCGCCTGGATGAACTCGGTCGTGGCGATGCCGACGACGGGGATGCCACGGCTCTCGAGGTCCGCCATGTCATGCGTACAGCACGACGTGCAGCTGCCTCAATCGCTCAGCGCTTCGATGACAACGTCGACTTCATCCGCGATCTTTTGGTAGAGCGGCGTCGGCGCGGGGCGGGTGTTGGTCGGCTTGGCGTAGCGGATGACCTCCAGGCCGCGCTCGGTCAGGCGCTGCTCCAGCCGGTCGAGGAAGATGTCTCCCTTCGACTTGGCGATGTCGAGCAGGCCGACTTTGAGCCCGTCCAGGCTCTCCGGACGCGCGAGACGCGGGCGGGCCGCGACCGAGCGTTCGGCGGTAGGATCGAGAATGGTGGTCATAGTGTGATCTCCCTTCGTGCGAAATGTGCCGACCGGCCTAGAGACCGATCTGCCGGGTTACGGGCGAGGAGCCCTTTTCGCCGCTGGCGGACCAGCCGCCGATGATGCCCGAGAACATGCCGGCGCCACCGCCGGCACGCACGATCATCAGGCCGCCCTCGCGGAACTTGCGAGCCATTGTACCATCGGCAAAGGCGGTTGTCCCCTCCGCAATGCCGCCGACGCCGGGGCGGATTTCGTCGACCGGGCGTTGGGTGCGGGCGTAAAGCTCCTCATACAGCTTCGCCTTGCTCCAGCCGGCCTCGCGGAAGGTGCGTTCGTGCTCCGGGCATACGACCAACAGCGCGTCGGCGCCGGGATAGAGCTTGGTGTGCTGCAACGCCTTCAGGCTCTCGGCGAAGCTTTGGGCGAGGCTTTCGGGGTCGCGCGATTTCTGGTCGACAATGCCTTGCAGGCCATAGCCGGCGAATACGGTAACGGCGCTCTTGCCGTCGGGCACGCCGCGCTCGGTCGCCAGCGACTCCCAGCAGGAGCCCTCCTCGTCCTCGGCGATGCAATAGGAGAGCTTGCCGGGGTTGCCGAGGGTAGCGCGGTCGACCTCCTGCGGGCGGCCGCCGCCGACATTGCGGATGACCAGTTGCAGGGCGCGGCCAATCGTCGAGTTGGCGCGGAACCCTTGGCCGAGGGCGTTGCCTTTCATGTTCATGCCAATATGCCGGCGGATCGGACCGTTCACGATGACGACAGGGCCGACATACATTGTGGTTGCCAGCACGCCGTGCATGGCAAAGGGCTCCTCTAGCACGGCCTCGACCGCGGCGAGCACCACCGGCAGGTATTCCGGCTTGCAGCCGGCCATGACAGCGTTGATCGCCACCTTCTCCACGGTGCAATCGGCGAGGTCGGAGGGGACTTTGCCGATCACCTCCTGCGGGTCGCGGGCGGTGCCAGACAGCATGCGGAGGACGCGCGCCTCGGTCGGCGGCACAACGGGCAGGCCGTCGGACCAGCCGCGGTCGAACATCGCCTCGATCTCGTCCTCGCCCGAGCCGATCTCGACCTTGCGCGCCTTGAGGCCGGTCTCGCCGTGGCGGACCAGCAGGTCTTCGATGATGCCGGGCTCGATATTCTTTGCGCCGCAGCCGGGCCGGATATCCGGCAGGTCCGCGCCCAGGGTGGCGAGGCCGGTGAGCTTCCGCCACTCGGCCTTGTCCCAGCCATAGGTGCGGGCGACTTCGCGGCCGTTCTCGCGCTTCAGGAGAGTGGGCACGACCTCGATCTTCAGGCCGTGGGAGATGTCGAGGGTGGAGTCGTACTCATGCGGAACGGTTTCCGGGAAGGTCGGGTCGTCTTGGGTATAGACGGTCAGGCTGGTGGCCTGGGCCAACGCGGCCAGCACCGGCTCCGTCAGTTCGCAGGTCGGGCAATCGCGCTTAACGACGGCGACCCAGCCGGTGTCGGGAAGTTGTGAGTCAGTTGAGCTTGCGCTGGCGTCATTCATATCGTTTCGGTCCTGCGATCCGGAAATTTCGTGAATTAGAGCACAACGTCTTTCATTGTGGAACCTGCGCTTCGGCGTTGCTATATTGTCGACATGATCACCAAACTGTGCAAAGCGATAGATGCCGCGGAGAGCCTGCCGCAACAGCAACAGGACGCAATCGCGGACTTGCTGCTCGAAGCCGTTGCGCGCGCACGTATTGATGAAAAGATTGCGGCGGGGGAGAGGTCGTTCCTTGCAGACGGCGGATCGCCGGCCGCAGACGTGTTCGAACGGCTGACGGGAAAATATGCCGATTAAGGTGGTCATTCCACCGTCTGTCGAAGCCGATATCGAAGCTATCGGAGATCACATCGCGGCAGACAATCCGCGCGCCGCCGTCGCCACAATGGAGCGGCTACGCGACCGCTGCCTCTCGTTGGACCACATGCCCAATCGCGGCGCGCAGTATGGCGATCGCTATCGGTTTCTCGTCGAAGGCGACTACCTCATTTTTTACTGAGTAGAGGAAATGGCCGCGATGATTGTCATCATCGTCGCGGTTGTGCACGGCAGCCGCGACCTGCGGACGATCCTCAAGTTATAGCAAGCGCCCGTCCCGCCGCTGTTCGCACTCGCCGCGCCCTCAAGCCGCGCGCGCGGCGTTGGAGGCGATGGCGCTGCCGATGCGGCTGCAGGCGGCGTCTGGGTAGTCGTGGCCCATGCCGGCGATCACCAGCATGTCGGTGCCCGGCACCGTATCGGCCAGGTCCTGGCCGGCGGCGACCGGCACCAGCGGGTCTTCCTTGCCGTGGATCACCAGGGTTGGCGCGGTGATGCTGGAGAGGTGCTCGACCCGGCCATCGGCGGACGCAATCGACGCCAGCAGGTGCCGCGACGCGCCGGCGGGATTGAAGGCGCGGTCGTAGAGCATCGCCGCTTTGGTCTTAAGCGCCTCCTCATTGCGCGGAAAGCCGGGTGAGCCGAGGATTCTGGCGGCGGCCACCGCATCCTCCATCGCGCCTTGCCGCGTGCCGGCGGGATTGCGCGGTTTGCCGAGCCATTCGTTCGCCTTCTCGCCCGGGCGCGGCAGGCCGCGGCGGCCGCTGGTCGCCATGATCGAGACCAGGGTCGCGGTCTTGGGCGCATGGCGGTAGGCGAAGATCTGGGCTATCGCGCCGCCGTTGGAAGAGCCAACAATGTGCGCCTCCTTAATGCCCAGGTGATCGAGCACCGCGGCACCGTCGTCGGCCATGTCTTCCAGCTTGTAGGGAGCTTTTACCTCCTCCTTGGCTCGGGCCTGCTTGAACGCCGTGCCGATGTCCGCCGGGCCCCAGTCGTCGAAATAGGTGGAAAGGCCGCAGTCGCGGTTGTCGTAGGCGATGACCCGGAAGCCGCGGCCGGCCAGATCCTGAACCAGCCGGTCGGACCAACTTGGAATTTGCACGCCGAGGCCGCCGACCAGCAGCAGCGCCGGGCCGTCGTCGGGGCCATAGGTGACGTATTCGATCTCGACGCCTTGGGTGGAGGGGGCGCGGGGCATGGGCGGATTTCCTCTTGAAACCAGTGTTCGTTGCTGGCCGGTAGTCTGCCCGGATCGCAGCGCCAAGTCACGCCCTCTTCCCACGTTCTAGCGATGCGGAGTAGACTTTTGGCCAACACGTCTGATCGTTAGTCCGAGGGACCGCCGTCACCATGCGCCAAATCTCGCTCGTCGCCTTTCTCCAGGCCCAGAACTGCACCACTATCCCCGCCGCCTGGCGTCATCCCGAAGGCTGGACCAACAGCTATTCGCCGGAATACTATCAGCATATCGGCCGCGTGCTGGAGGAAGGGAAGTTCGACATGGGCTTCTTCGACGACCGCCTCGCCATGCCCGATATGTACATGGGCGACCACGCGCACACGGTGGAGCACGGCATCCGCTGCGTGAAGATGGACCCGGTCACCTGCATGACCGTCATGGCGATGGCGACCAAGCATCTGGGCCTGGGCGCGACGATGTCCACGACCTACTTCAACCCCTTCCACGTCGCCCGCCTGTTCCAGACTGTCGATTTGATGACGCACGGGCGCGCCGCCTGGAACGTGGTCACCAGCGTCAACGACAACGAGGCCCGCAACTGGGGCTGGGAAAAGGGGCTGGAACACGACTACCGCTACGACCGGGCCGACGAGTTTCTAGAGATCGTGCGTGGCCACTGGGATTCGTGGGACGACGACGCCGTGCTCTATGACAAGGTGAACATGAAGTTCGCCGACCCGGATAAAATCCGCCGCCTGGACTATAAAGGGAAGTATTATTCCTCGCGCGGGCCGTTCACGGTACCACGCTCGCCGCAAGGCAACCCGGTGCTGATCCAGGCAGGCTCGTCCGGGCGAGGCATGAAGTTCGGTTCGCGTTGGGGCGAGGTCATTTTTACGGCCTGGCACAATCTCGGTATGGCCCAGCAGCAATACAAGGCGATGAAGGAGGATTGCGCCGCCTTCGGCCGCAACCCCGACCATTTCAAACTCTGTAACCTGTTCTACCCCATGGTCGCGGCGACACGGATGGAGGCGGAGGACAAGAAGGCGTTCTACGACACCCTGCCGAACGAGATCGATCAACTCTCGCTGCTGTCCGAAGCGCTGAACTACGACTTTGGCCAGAAGGGCATCGACGAGCCGTTCACCGACGAGGAACTGGAAGGCATCACCGGCATGCAGGCCATGCGCGACCGGGTGGTGAAGACCGCGGGCATCAAGAACCCGACGCCGCGCGACTTTATGGAGGTCACCGGGCGGGGACGGATGAATGACCCTTGGGTCGGTACGGGCAAGGACATTGCCGACAAGATGGAGGAATACTTCACGTCCGATGCCTGCGACGGCTTTGTGGTCGGGCCGACCTGGCTGCCTGGATCGTTCGAAGATTTCGTGAAATACGTGGTGCCAGAAATCCAGAAGCGCGGCCTCTATCGCAAAGAGTATCCGGGCACGACGCTGCGCGAGACACTCGGCCTGCCGAAGCCGGCCATCGGAAGCTGGAAAACCAATTGAGGGGCCGGCGCGCACGGAAACAACACTTACCGACCCGCTTCCAGCCGCCGGACGGTTAGCGCCGCCGCCGGCGCGCCACGCGGCGGGCGATCAACAGCGCGACCGTTCCGACGAGCAAGAAACCAGCCGCACTCGGCTCGGACACTACAATCGGCGGTCGGTCCGTTGGCGGAGGCAACCTGCCAGACCCACCGCCGCCAGACGTTGATCCGCGTGTCTGGCTACCAGGACCGCCGCCACCGGATGGAACGCCATTACCGGAACCACCGCCACCAGTCGAGCCACCGCCAGTCGAGCCGCCGCCCGATCCGCTAGCGCCGCCGCTTCCGAAGGCGACGTCGTAGGGTACGTTCCAACGGTGGTTGTTGCTCACCAGCACCTGACCAGAGCCCTGTGGCTTCGCCGGTCCGGCCGCTGGGGTGGCATTGAGTGCAGACGAATCGAAGATTGTGCCGCTGGTCTGGATCAGGTCGCCCATCCGAGACAGCGCCGCGAAAATGACGTCGTTGCCGCAAACCGCGGTGCCCCAGACCACCGGCAGGTCATCCAGCCTGATATTCGGGTCAATCGACCGGATCGTGACGAACGCCACATGCCGGCCGCCCGGCGGCTGCGACGCCCAAACGACGCTGGCCTGCACCGCATCGGATAATTCCCCCTCCGCCATCCAGACCGGCACCGCCGCCTGGGCGAACTGCTGCTGTGCCGGCCCCTCCCAGCGCCAGCCCTCGCCGTAGGTATGCTGCAGAATGTCGCCGGGCCGATACCATTTGCGCACCCGATAGACCTGACCCTGGCGCACAGCCTGGGAGCGCTCGACCCCTTTGTCGCCGGTCGCCCGGATATCCGACAAAATTATGGCGGTCTCCAACGAGCCATCGCCATCCAGGTCCAGCGCCAGATCCGCAGGCGCCACCAACCGGCCAGCCGCCAGGACGTTGGCGTTGGGAAAGTTGCCGACAATGGCCAAATGCACGACGCCTTGCCGCCAGTACGCCGCGATCCCCGCAGTGTCGAAGACCGAGCCGCCGATCACGTCTTTCCAGCGCTCCGCGTCGCCGGCTGCGCTATCCCGCTCCAGCAGTTGTGTGCGATCAGGATGCCATTGGGTATATGGGCCTAACGCCGCGACCCATTCCGGCGGCGGCTCGGCGAAATAGGGCGCCCGGTCGCCCCGGCCCGCCGCGTGCTCAGCGGCAGCCGCCGCAGTCAGAACGCTGAGGTCGAATCCGAGCAACAGGCACCAAAGCGGCCAAAAGGATTTAACGGTTCGAAACACGGCGATTGCATCTCTCGACTCCCAAGCGGACATCTGCACACTCGAGGAGATCTAAGTAATATCAGCCTTCAGTTCATTTGAGCATCGGGCTTATCGACGGCATTAGGTAATGCGTCGATTGTCACTGTTCGTGATATCGTTTTATATTTAAAAATGTGTTGAATACTGGCTGCGCAGTTGCAGCTGCCATCTTCACGAAATTTTTACGACTGGTTTCCGCCAGACCGCCCCAGCCGGGCCGGAAATCCTCCCAGGGCATCCTGTAGTCAATTGAAATTTTTCATCTAAAAATTGGATGGGTTAACCAGCCTTCGCATTGGTCACCCTCTCTCTGACATTCTTATCGGGCAGTAGGCCCCTATCGGTCAGACCGCCTGTACTTCCAACCCCTTCTTCACCGCCGGGCGGGCGCTCATGGCGTCGAACCAACGCTTGACGTTGGGGAGGCGGTCCCACGGCATGTCGATCCACTCGTGGCGGACGCTCCAGGGATAGACGGCGATGTCGGCAATCGAGTACTCGCCGCAGATAAAATCCTTGCCGGCCAACTGCTTATCCAGCACGCCGTAGAGGCGGTAGGTTTCCTCCGTATAGCGCTTGATGCCGTAGGGCACCTGTTCCTTGGCGGCGCGGCGGAAGTGGTGGGCCTGACCCTGCATCGGGCCGAGGCCGCCCATCTGCCACATCAGCCATTGCAGCACCTCATAGCGCTTGCGCACGTCGGTCGGCCAGAGTGGGCTTTTGGTCTTTTCCGCCAGGTAGATCAGGATCGCGCCGCTCTCGAACAGGCTAATTTCCTTGCCGTCCGGCCCCTCCGGATCGACGATGGCCGGGATGCGGTTGTTCGGGCTGATCTTCAGGAAATCCGGCTGAAACTGCTCGTCCTTGCCGATGTTGATCGGGTGCCACTCGTAAGGAATGCCAAGTTCTTCCAGCATGATGGAGATCTTGCGACCGTTCGAGGTGTTCCAGGAATAAAGGTGGATCATGGGTCGCGCCTGCCTTTCGCTTCAGAATGAATTCATTGGGCCAAGGCGTCGCATGCAGCGGCGTTCAAGTCAATTGCCGCAGTGCCCCCCGGCCCTATGATAGCCGCACCGCTCCGTTTGCGCCCCGAGGGATCGCCGATGCCGCCCATCTCGCCCACCGAATACCCGATCGAATACTCCTGGCCGGACATCACGCCCTATGCCGAGGGCAACACCGGCGTGCCCTACGTCCACACCTTCGACAGCGGCAAGCCGGGCCGGCATGTGATGGTCAATGCCGTCACTCACGGCAACGAACTTTGCGGCGCCGTGGCGGTCGACTTGCTGTTCAAGCTGCGCATCCGCCCTCGCCAAGGCAAGCTGACCCTCGGCTTTGCCAATTACGAGGCCTACAACCGCTTCGACCCAAAAGACCCCTGGATCACCCGGCAGATCGACGAGAACTTCAACCGCCTGTGGGTGGAGGGGCGGCTCGACGGCAGCGAAGACAGCATCGAGTTGCGCCGCGCCCGCGAGATGCGCCCGATTTTCGACCACGTAGACGACCTGCTCGACATCCATTCCATGTCGACCGCCAGCCCGCCGCTGACCCTGTTCTGGGGCAATCAGAAGGAGCAGCAGGCGTATCTGCGCACCGGCTACCCTACCTACGGTATCGGCGGCCCGGTGCATGACGCCGGCAAGCGCATCATCGAGTACACGCCGTTCAACGACACCGCGAACGACAAGACTGCGCAATTGGTGGAGTGCGGCCAGCATTGGGCCGACTACGCCGGCAAGGCGGCCATCGACACGACCTTTCGCTTTCTGGTGGCGATGGGCGTCATCGATCAGGCCGACGCCGACCCGCACCTGCACGAGCGCAACCCGCCCGCCCCGACCGTGCTGGAGGTGACCGACGGCGTCATGACCAAGACGGACAATTTCGCCTTCGTGCAACCCTATATCGGCCTGGAGACCATCGCGGAGAGCGGCACCGTCATCGCCTACGACGGCGACGAGGCCATCACCACCCCCTATGACGACTGCGTGCTGGTGATGCCGAACCACCGCGCCGGCAGGGGTCAACGCGTGCTCCGCCTGGCGCGCAGGGTGTAGGTGAGCGACTCCGAGCCCGCTGTCGACCGCATCGAGGCCGCTACCAGCCGCTCGTCCGACCGCGACACACTGGTCGGCATGCTATGGATGGCCGTGGCGGCCGCCTGCTTCGTGACCATGGGTGTTGCGGTGCGGGAGTTGCATCTGTCGGGCATGAGCACGCCGAACATCATGGTTTGGCGCAGCGCTCTGGGCCTGGTCCTGATTACCGTGCTGATCCTGGCGACGGTTGGCCCGTCGCACTTCCGCACACGGCAGAAGAAGGCCCACTTAGTGCGCAATTGCGTGCACTTCGCCGGCCAGTTCGCCTGGTTCTATGCGCTGGGTTATTTGCCGTTGGTGCTGGTCACCAGCCTGAATGCGACCGTGCCGCTGTGGGGCGCCATCTTCGCGCTGCTCTACCTAAAGGAGCGGGTGACGCTGCAACGGGCAATCGTCATCGGCCTCGCCTTTGCCGGCGTGATCATCATCCTGCGGCCGGGTGCGATGGAAATCCATCACGCCGCCTTCGTCTCGCTGTTGGGCGCGATGGGATATGCCGGGGCAGCCATCCTTGCAAAGGAACTGACGCGCACCGACAGCCCGATGACCGTCGTGTTCTGGATGATGCTGATCCAACTCCCGATGGCGTTCGCGCTCGCCATCTGGGATTGGACATGGCCGAATTGGACCGTCGTAGACATCGCCTCCATCATCGTTATCGGCGGCACTGGCGTGCTGGCCCACTTCGCCATGGCCACCGGCTTGAAGAAGGCGGATGTCACCATCGCCATGCCGGTCACCTACATTCAGTTTCCCATGGTGGCGCTCCTGGGCTTTGCCCTCTACGCAGAAATCCCCAGTATCTACACCGCCATCGGCACGGTGCTGATCGTCTCGGCCAACTGGTACAACATCGCCCGGCGGCAGCAGGCTGCCGCGCCCCGTATCATCCGCCGCCAATAGCCGCTAACCTGCCGACAATACGATCAGGAGGTCCCGTCCCATGACCATGCAACTTTCCGAACAGGACTTGGCGTTTCAGGCCGAAGTCCGCCGCTTTGTCGAGCAATACCTTCCCGCCGACATCCGCAACCGCGTGTTGGAAAATCAAGTCGATCACAAGGCCGACTTCACCTGCTGGATGAAAATCCTCGCGGAAAAAGGCTGGAGCGCGCCGCAATGGCCGGCCGAGTACGGCGGCGCCGGGCTCGACGCCTGGCAGCGGCATTTGTTCGAGGAGGAGATCGCGCGCCATCCCCTGCCCGCCGCGGTGCCGTTCGGCATCACCATGGTAGGCCCGGTGATCTACACCTTTGGCACGACGGAGCAGAAAGCGCGCTTCCTGCCGCCTACCGTCAACTTCGATATCTGGTGGTGCCAGGGCTATTCGGAGCCGGGCTCTGGCTCCGACCTCGCCTCGCTGCGCACCAAAGCGGAGCCGGGTGGCGACGACTATATCGTCAACGGCACCAAGGTCTGGACCAGCTATGCTCAATACGCCGACTGGATCTTCTGCCTGGTGCGCACCGATAACAGCGGCAAGCCTCAAGCCGGCATCTCCTTCCTGTTGATCGACATGCAAACGCCGGGGATCGAGGTGCAGCCAATCATCTCCATCGACGGCCAGCATCACCTGAACATGGTCCACTTTACCGACGTGCGTGTGCCGCAGGCGAACCGCATCGGCGAGGAGAACAAGGGCTGGACCTACGCCAAGTTCCTGCTGCAGTATGAACGCTTCGCTATCGCCGAGGTGGCGGAGAGCGAGCGGCGGCTGAACCGGTTGCGCCAAACCGCGGCGAAGGAGGGCCTGACCGAAGACCCCGCCTTCATGCGCGCCCTGACCGAGGCGGGCGTCGAATTGCAGGCATTAGCCGGCACCAACCTCCGCTATTTGGCCGCCGAAGCGCAGGGAAAGCCGGTCGGTGCAGAGGCTTCGGCCCTCAAAATCCGCGGCTCCGAGTTGCGGCAAAGGCTGACAGAGCTTGCCATTGCCGCCGGCGGCTCGTATTTGGGACCCCTTGCCGGCTATGGTCGCGATGTGGGCTCGAACTGGGACGAGGTCCTGCCCGCCCACCTGCGCGGCGCCGCCGACGACTATTTCTTTAGCCGTGCCGCCACGATTTATGGCGGCTCCAACGAAATCCAACGCAATGTGATCGCGAAAGCGACACTGGGTCTGTAGATGAACAACGACGAAACCGATCAGAAAAAGCCAGCCGAAAATCAGGACAACGCCAAGCCGGTTAACGATGCCACCGCAGCGCCGGAACAGCCGCCAGCGGTAGAATCGGTAGCGGCCAGCGCGCCGGCAATCGAACCTGCCGCACAGGCTGTACCCGAACCCGAGCCTCAGCCGGAGCCTCAACCGACCCCAGAACCCGTGCCCGAACCGCCGCCCGCTCCCAAACCAGAACCTCTGCCGGACCCCTCGCCCGAGCCTACGCCGGAGCCGGGACCGGTGCCAATGCCCGAGCCGGAACCGGCGCCTGAACCTATACGAACTCCGAATCATGAACCCGACCCGCAGCCGGAACCTGGCGCCGAGCCAGGGCCGGAAAAAGCTGTGAATTCGGATGAGGAGCCGGAGGCAGGACCCACACCCGAACCGGAACCGAAGCCGCTGCGGGTTTACGAATATCGCTACGTTCGCGCCCGTCAGAATACCTGGGACCAGGTGGAACAAGCTATCCTGCGTCAAGGTGCAGAGGCCGTAACCAAGGCCGGCGGCCAGCTCTATGGCGTTTGGGCCGGCCAAATCGGCCTTTCCGCCAATCAAGGCGTGGTCGTCACGGTGTGGTCCGACCTGGAAACGGCCAAGCGCGAGGGTGGTTCGGCCATCGCCAAGATCGACGGCATCTCCGCCTCGGAAACCCTCTATATGGAGCCGACGGCCCGGCCGCTCGATCCGGCAGCGCCGGAAGGTCCCGGCATGTTCGCTCACCGAATCTTTGAAGTTCGGCGCGATGATGCGGATCGCTTCGTTGCGCTCTCCGATGAAGCCTGGCCTCAGTTCGAGCAGGTGTTTGGTGCGCGCGTCTTTGCACTTTGGCGCGAAGTGGGTCACGACCGGGCGATGGACCGCCTGATCCTGCTCACCCGCTACCCCGATTACACGGCCTGGGAGAATTCGCGCTTTTGGCGACCCGACCCGAACCCGAACGCATCGGACGCACTGCAACGGTTCCGCGAGCGGCGGCAGATCACCGTGGACACGGTCGTCTACACGACGCGACTGGCCACCGCCGCGGCTGGCTGAGAGCGGCGCAGCGCTGGCTGGCGATTGCCGTCATCGGCCTCGCCGGTTGCGGCAGCCAATCCTCGCCTGCCGGCAACTCGACATTGAAGGTCCCGGCGGAAGCGGTCGTCATCACTTCGAGGCTCGCCGCGTTCGGCGGTCTTTCGGGCATAGAGCTTTCGGACGATTCCAAGTACCTGATCGCCCTCAGCGACCGCGCCTGGGTCGTGCGCCTCGACAAGCGGCCGCCGCACCGCGTCGCAAGCCTGATGCCGCTTGGCGGGACGGACAACGCCCCATCGGCTTTCAAAGACGTGGAGAGCCTGCGCCGTGCCCCAGACGGCGGCTGGTGGGTCGCGTTCGAAGGCGTCAACCGCGTCGCGTGGTATCGACCCGGATGGAAGGGCCTCGCCTATCCTCCAAAACGCCAACTGCTGCAAGGGGCTTTTCGCGGGCTGGTTGGCAATCGCGGCATCGAAACCGTGGCGACGCTGCCGTACGGCCGCGGCTTGGCCCTGGCCGAGCAATCAGGCGACGCCCAGGCCATTGTCTTCGACCCCGACGGGAAGGTGCTAGCGCGCAAACACTTCCGCACAGAATATCCGCCGGTCGATGCCGTGGCCCTGGCCGACGGCGGTTTGCTGATCCTGACCCGCGCGCCGATCTGGCCTTTGCCACCGACTTTCGTCACGGAGTTGGTGTATGTCGCGCCGGGCTGGGAGGCTGAGGAGATCTTCAGCGGCCGCCCCTTATTCCGGCTGGATCACGCACTGCCCGGCGAGAACTACGAGGGCATGGCGGTTGAGCCGCTGGGTGGCGATATGCTTCGGATCTGGCTGGTCTCTGACGACAACTACAGCGCTTTGCAAGACACGATCCTGGTGCAAATGGACCTGCCACTCGCCTGCCTGGACGCCTCGGTGCACTGTAACCCGGCGCGGGTTAAAGCGCTGCCGCCGCGCGCGCCAGCGCCTCGATCCCGGCCCAGTCCTCCGCCTGGATGAGCTTTGACGGCGCCGGCCAGGAGCCGCCGACCGCGAAGACATTGGCGCAGGCCAGATAGTCCGCGGCGTTGCTCTGATCCAGCCCGCCGGTAGGGCAGAAGCTGACACCCGGGATCGGTCCGGCGATCTGGTTCAGGCCGAAAATGCCGCCGTGCGCCGCTGCCGGGAAGTATTTTTGATGCGTATAACCGGCATCCTGCAACGCCATCACCTCGCTGACCGTGACCGCCGCTGGCAGATAGGCGAGCGGGCTGTCCTTCGCCGCCGCCACCAGCGCCGCGGTCGTGCCGGGACTGACACCGAAGCGCGCGCCGGCTGCCTCCGCCTGCTTGAAATGATGCGGTTGGGTAATGGTGCCGGCGCCGACGACGGCCTCGGGCACCTCCCCTGCTATCCGCCGGATCGCCTCTACCGCAGCGCCGGTTCTGAAAGTTACCTCCAGCACATTCAGACCGCCGCGCACCAGCGCCTTGGCCAGCGGTACCGCATGAGCGGCATTGGCAATGGTCAACACCGGGATCACCCGAACGCCGATCAGCAGCTCAACAAAGTCACGCGACATGGTGCACCTCCTATCCGTCCTCCGAAAACGCGCGGCCCGCGTTAGGCGCTATCTGTGCTAATCAGGTCGCAACAGTCGCGTTTCGTTGTCAAGGGACCTGCGAACCATGCCCGACGGCTTCACCCCCGCCAGCGCCCTGCAAACCGGCAAGCGCGTCGGCGACAGCCGCCTCGCCGAGCGCCTGCGCCGTGAGGTCGAGGGCGATGTGCTGTTCGATGCGTTCGAGCGCGGGCGGTATTCCACCGACGCCAGCATCTATCAGGTCGAGCCCATCGGCGTGGTCCGGGCCAAGTCCGTGGCGGATATCCAGGCTGTGCTGACCCTCGCGCGGGAGGAAGGCGTCTCCGTCCTGCCCCGCGGTGGCGGCACCTCGCAATGCGGCCAGACGGTCGGCGAGAGCGTGGTCGTCGACTGCGCCCGCTGGTTCAACGATCAGATGGCGCTGGACGTCGAAAACCGCCGGGTGCGGGTTCGCCCCGGCATGGTGCTGGGGCAATTGAACAAGGCGTTGGCCAGGCACAAGCTGTTCTTCCCCATCGATCCCTCGACCGCCAGCCGCGCCACCATTGGCGGCATGGCGGCGAACAATTCCAGCGGTGCGCGCTCGATCAAGTATGGTCTGACTGTGGACAATGTCCGCAGCATCGACGCCATCCTGGCCGACGGCTCGGCGCATCATTTCGGCTGGGTGCCAGGCAATTTGGATGGTGGCGACGGCTCGCCCGGTTATGTGGAACTCGTGCAGCGCATGCGCGAACTCGCCATCTCCAACAGCGACGAATTAAAGGCCCGCATCCCGAAGGTATTGCGCCACGTCGCCGGCTATAACCTGCACCGCGTCGACCCCGCCGGGCACAACATGGCGAACCTGCTGGTCGGCTCTGAAGGCACGCTGGCCTTCTTCACTGGCCTGGAGTTGGACTTGGCCCCGCTGCCCGCCAGGAAGGTGCTGGGCGTCTGTCACTTCCCGACCTTCCGCAGCGCCATGGCGGCGACCAAGGAGTTGGTCAGCCTCGGCCCCGACGCGGTGGAGTTGGTGGACAACACCATCCTCACCCTCAGCCGCGAGATGCCGCAGTTCGCGGCAACCATGGCGGAGGTGGTGAAGGGCGACCCCAACTGCCTGCTGCTGGTCGAGTTCTCCGGTGATGACGGCCAGACGCTGGCAGCGCAATTGGACGCGCTAGCCGCCAAGATGACCGACCTCGGCTACCCCGACGCCGTCGTGCAAATCACCGACCCCGCCTGGCAGGGTCGGGTCTGGAGCGTGCGCGAGGCCGGGCTCAACATCGTCATGTCGATGAAGTCCGCCGGCAAACCGATCAGCTTCATCGAAGATTGCGCCATCCCGCTGGAGCATCTGGCCGACTTCACCACCCGCCTGACCGCGTTGTTCGAGGCCAACGGCACCTCCGGCACCTGGTACGCCCACGCCAGCGTCGGCCTGCTGCACGTGCGGCCCGTGATCAACCTGAAGGAAGAGGCCGGCGCCCGGCAGATGCGCACCATCGCCGAGGGCGCGTTCGAGCTGGTGGCCGAGTATGGCGGCTCTCACTCCGGCGAGCACGGCGACGGCTTCGCGCGCTCCGAATTCACCGAGAAGATGCTGGGGCCGAAACTCGCCCGCGCCTATGAGGGTGTGAAGGACGCCTTCGACCCGCAGGGTCTGTTCAACCCTGGCACCGTGGTGCGTCCGCCGCGCATGGACGAGCGCGACCTGTTCCGCTTCAAGCCCGGCTATCACGAGGAACCGCTGGCAACCGCGCTCGACTGGAGCGAGTGGGGCGGCTTCCTGGGTGCGGCGGAGATGTGCAACAACAACGGCACCTGCCGCAAAATGGCGCCAGACGTGATGTGTCCCTCGTTCCGCGTCACCCAGGACGAGCAGCACGTGACCCGCGGGCGCGCCAACACGCTGCGCCTCGCGCTCTCCGGCCAGCTTGGCCCGGATGCGATCTCATCTGAGGAGATGCGCGAGACCCTGGATCTCTGCGTCGGCTGCAAGGGCTGCCGACGCGAATGCCCGACCGGCGTCGACATGGCCCGAATGAAGATCGAGACGCTCTACCACTACCACAAACGCCATGGCTGGAGCCTGAAGGATCGGTTGATCGCCCACCTGCCGCGCTATGCTCGCTGGGGCGCCCTGCTCTCGCCCCTGCTGAACCTGCACGGCCTGCTGCCCGGCACAGGCTGGCTGGGTGAGAAACTGGCCGGCTTCCACCGCGAGCGCTCCCTGCCCCGCTGGGCCGGCAACCCGTTCCGCCCGATTGAAGCCGGCACGCATCCGCTCGGCGCAGATGGCAAGGACGTCGTGCTGTTCGCCGACACCTTCAACAGTGCCTTCGAACCGGCCATCCCTCGGGCGGCATTGAAAGTGCTACAAGCCGCCGGCTACCGCGTCCATGCCGTCGAAGCGCAGGGCCGCCCGCTCTGCTGCGGCCGCACCTATCTCTCGGTCGGCATGGTCGATCAGGCCCGCGCCGAGGCCAAGCGCACGGTCGAGGCGCTCAAACCCTACGCCGCCGCCGGTGTGCCCGTGGTCGGACTGGAGCCTGCCTGCCTGCTGACCCTGCGCGACGAATTCCATGCCGTACTGCCCGGCGCAGACACACAAGCCCTATCCGGCAACGCCTTCCTGCTGGAGGAGTTTCTCGCCCGTGAGCACAAGGCCGGGCGTCTGAAACTCGGCCTTAAGCCATTGCCGCAATCGAAGGCGCTGCTGCACGGCCATTGCCATCAGAAAAGCTTCGGCGTGGTCGGCGACGTGCAGCAGGTGCTGGCTCTGGTCCCCGGTCTGGAGACAAAGCTGGTCGAAAGCTCCTGCTGCGGCATGGCCGGCAGTTTTGGTTATGACGCCAGCCACTGGGACGTTAGCCAGGCCATGGCGGAGGCCGCCCTTCTGCCGGCGGTGCGCGAGGCTGGCGCGGACACCCTGATCGTCGCCGACGGCACCTCCTGCCGCCATCAGATCAAAGACGGCGCGCACCGCAAGGCTCTGCACGTCGCGGAGGTGCTGGCGGCTGCGCTGGCGTAGGTTCCCCGGAGGTGGCGGAGCCGCCATCCGGGGCCGGTGTATCTCGCGAACACCGTTGGCGGCGGTGTTCGCGAGATATAGCGATCCCGGCTCACCGCTTCGCAGCGGCCGGGAAACATATCGCCGAATGGCTTCCCCCTTTGGCTTGCAGCGAAGGTAGTGTAAAAGCCAAACCAGATGAACAAGCCTCACAAGGAACCTCGCCCGTGAGCGACGACAAGAAGCCCGAAGTCAAAATCCGCCCTGCCGCCACGGTGCTGATGCTGCGCGATGGGCCGGACGGCATGGAAGTCTTCATGGTGAAGCGCCATCACAAGATCGATTTCGCCACCGGCGCGCTGGTCTTCCCCGGTGGCAGCGCCGATCCGGGCGACGCCAGTGACGTTGTCCGCAAACGCTCCGACGGCGGCGCGGACCTGAGCGAGGAAGCCCTGCGCTTCCGCATCGCGTCCGTGCGTGAGGCGTTCGAGGAAACCGGCCTGCTGCTCTGCCGCAAGGCCGACGCCCCGGAAGTGCTGGAGGCGGACGAGTGCGAGGCCCTGCATCACTATCGCAAAAAGCTGGAGGCGAACGAACTGGACTTCGGCCAGTTTCTGGAGGCTGAAAACCTGATCGCCTGCCTGGACCGCCTGGCGCACTTTGCCCATTGGATTACGCCCGCCGGCATGCCGAAGCGCTTCGACACCCACTTCTACGTCGCCCGCACGCCGACCCGCCAGTTGGCGAAACACGATGGCTCGGAGAATGTCGACAGTGTCTGGATCACGCCGGCGGCAGCCTGCGAAGCGGCGGACAAGGGCGAGTACACCATCATCTTTCCGACACGCGTTAACATTGAGAAGTTGGACCGCATGGGCAAGGATGTCGCCACCGCCATGACCAACATCGCCAAGGACAAGGTGGTGACCGTCCTGCCGAAAGTGACGCCTATCGACGGCGGCCGCATCATGCGCATCCCCGAAGAAGCCGGCTACGGCTTCAGCGAAGTCGCGATCAAAGGCGTGCCCGGCACTCAGGGCAACGTGCAAGTGATCGAGCGCGACGGCAAACAATTCGGCCTCGCCGCACGGTTGAAGGATTGAGATCGGCTGCGGTCAGGGCACTACTCCCTCCGGCAACTCCGCCACGTAGCCCGCAATCGCGCCGGGCGTGGTCAGCCAAACGACGTCGCCGCAAATCACCATGACGCGCTTTTGCGGGCTCAGGATGCTGGCTGCAATCGCTGGTGCATTTACCCAACCGAGTGAAGCATCGGTTGAAATCCGCGCGGCGCATAATCGGTTCTTGCGTTAGACTGCGGAATGCATACGTTGTTGACCAACAAACTGACGCATCCGATAGGAAAGAAATGTCGTCCACTCCCGAAAAAAACGTTCTGGTGCTGCAGGGCGGCGGTGCGCTTGGTGCTTACCAGGCGGGGGCATTCGAAGCGCTTTTCGCCAGCGGACGGCGCACGGATTGGGTCGCGGGGGTTTCCATCGGAGCGTTCAATGCTGCTCTGATCGCGGGCAACCCGCCCGAACGCCGCGTCGAAAGACTGCGGGCCTTCTGGGATCTGGTGTCATCCGGCAGCGCCGCGATGCCTTTCCTTGCCGATCTGATGCCGCGCGGGGTCTACAACGAAATGAGTGCCGCAGTGACGATAGCACAGGGCGTACCGGGGTTCTTTTCGCCGCGCTTTCCGCCCGCGTCTATGATGCCCGCCGGCACCCCCGGAGCCAGCAGTTTCTATGACACCGCGCCGTTGCGCGAAACAATGCTGGATTTGGCGGATTTCGACTATCTCAACGCTGGATCCGTCCGTCTCTGCACCGGCGCGGTCAATGTCGAGACCGGCAACATGACCTGGTTCGACAGCGCCAAGCAGACGATCACGGTCGAGCATATCATGGCCAGCGGCGCCCTGCCGCCGGGATTTCCGGCGATCGAGATCGACGGACAGTTTTACTGGGATGGCGGCCTGGTGTCGAATACGCCGCTGCAATATGTCTTCGACCAGCGCTCGGACGAAGACCTGTGCGTCTTTCAGGTCGATCTGTTCAGCGCCCGCGGCGAAATGCCGACCTCGATCTGGGATATAGAGGCGCGCACCAAGGATATCCGCTTTTCCAGCCGCACCCGGTTGAACACCGACCTCTTGCGCAACATACACGAGGCGCGCAAGTCAGGCAGACGGCTTTACGACAAGCTCCCGCCCGAGCTGCGCGACGATCCCGATGCCCGCGCCTTGCTGTCCAATCACAGCGGGCCCACACTCACCATCGCCCATCTGATCTATCGCCCGACCCGGCACGAAACCCATGCCAGGGACTACGAGTTTTCGCGCCCCTCGATGCAGGATCATTGGCAAGTCGGCGCTCAGGATGTGACCACCACGCTGAACCACCCGGACTGGTTGGCGCGCCACAAGGACGCCGGCCATGTCCGGGTGTTCGATCTGACAAAATCGCAGGCAAAATAACAACCGGGCTGATGGAAACACCGCATGAACCTGCAACAGATCCGCAATACCGCCTACGCGATGCCGCTGACCAATCCGTCCTATCCGCCAGGGCCCTATAAATTCGTCAACCGCGAATACATGATCATCAGCTATCGCACCGAT
>CAXBDI010000073.1:0-19758 GCA_963974445.1 uncultured Alphaproteobacteria bacterium | reverse complement strand
CCGTCGGCGCAAGCGAGCGGAACTGGCCGTCGGTCAGGCAGGTGACCATGATGAAGCCGTCGGCGGTCGTAAACACACCGGCGGTCGGAATGATCGCTGGAGAGGAGTTGCCGACCCGAGGCGAATCCGCACCGGTGTTCAGGTAGTTGGATATCTGCGGCCCCATGACGGTCATCGCGGTATCGAGCATGGCGACGTCGAGCCGCTGGCCTTCACCCGTCCGCTCCCGCCGGACCAGCGCGCCCAGGATGGCCATGGTGGCGCTGATCGCGGTCGGCACGTCGACGCTCATGAAGCCGGCGCGCACCGGCTGCTCCGGCATGCCGGTGACGGCGACCATGCCGCTGGTCGCCTGGATTGCGCCATCATAGGCGGCTGCACCCGCATAGGGTCCGTTCTGGCCATAGCCGGAGACCGAGCAATAGACGATATCCGGTTTGATCGCCTTCACAGCCTCATAGCCGAAGCCCAGCCGCTCGATCACGCCGGCCTTGAAGTTCTCCAGCAAAACATCGGCATTGCGCAGCAGGCGGGTGATGACTTCCTTTGCGCCCGGATGTTTCAGGTCCAAGGTGATGCCGCGCTTGCCGGCGTTGCAGGCGAGGAACATTGGGCTGAGGCCGGCCTTGCCCCAATCGTTATCTCCCAGCAATTGCCTCCCTTGGTCGCCAACCCCGGGTTGCTCGATCTTGATCACGTCGGCGCCGAGCAGGGCCAGATGCTGGCTGCAAAAGGGTCCGGCAATGACCTGGCTGAAGTCGATAACTTTGATGCCTTCGAGCGCGCGCATGGGCGGAGGGTCCTCGATTGATGGATTTGCCGCGATCATGACGGGCGTATGCCGGACGGGCAAGCCGGATTGGACGCTGCGCCCTAGTTTTGCTTTAACCTCGTTTCATAAGCTCTGGTCTATTATGAGTCTCGCTTCCATAATCGGCAGTTACAATTTTTGGTAAGGATAACCCGCGAGCCAATGCAACCACGCGCCGCGCTAAGAGAAGTGATCGCCGGCGCCCGGCGGGCAATGATGGCCGTCGCGCTGTTCAGCATTGTCATTAACCTGCTGATGCTGACCGTGCCGATCTACATGATGCAGATGTTCGACCGCGTGTTGCCGACGCAGCATACCGACACGTTGTTGCTGCTGTCGGTGATGGCGCTGGGCGCGGTGATGCTGATGGCATCGATCGAGATCGTGCGCGCCCGCATCATGGTGCGCCTCGGTGGCTGGATCGACCGTAAGCTCTCCGGGCCGTTGCTGACCGCCAGCCTTAACGAGAGCCTGCGCCGCACCGGTGCGAACATGCAGGGCGCCAGCGCGCTGCGCGAGTTGAACACGCTGCGGCAGTTTCTGACCGGCGCCAGCGTGTTTCCGCTGCTGGATGCGCCGTGGGTCCCGATCTATATCGCCATCATCTTTTTCCTGCACCCGACGCTCGGCTGGCTGTCCGTGGCCGGTGCCGTGCTGGTGTTTTTGTTCGCAGTCGCCAACGATCTGATGACCCGCGCGACCCTGTCGAAGGCGTCGCGCGCCACCAATCACGCGCTCTATCGCGCCGATGCTGCGGTGCGCAATGCCGACGTGATTTCGGCGCTGGGCATGGCCCCGGCCCTGGTTTCGCGATGGCGGGAGTTGGGCGATACCGGCTTGCAACACCAGGGCAGCGCCAGTGACACCTCCGGCGCAATTGCGGCCATGGCGCGAATGCTGCGCCTGTTCGTGCAGATCGGCATTCTGGGCACAGGCGCCTATCTGGTCATTCAGGGGGAATTGACTGGCGGCGGGATGATCGGTGCGTCGATCATTTTGGGCCGGGCGATGGCGCCGATCGAGCAATCGATCAACGCCTGGCGCGGCTTTACTGGCGCGCGCAACGCCTACCGCTCTATCTGCGACCTGATTGAGCGGCAGGAAGATCAGGACAACCCGATGACCCTGCCGGACCCGCAAGGACACCTGCAGGTGGAGGCGGTGACTTTCGTCGCGCCTGGCCAGCGCGAGCCGATCCTGCGGCAGATCAGCTTCACTGCCCGGCCTGGGGAGCAGGTGGGGCTGGTCGGGCCCTCGGCCTCCGGCAAGACGACGCTGTCGCGGTTGCTGGTCGGCAGTTGGGTAGCGACCGCCGGCGCAGTGCGGCTGGACGGCGCCGACCTCGCCTATTGGGACGCCGCCGACCGTGGCCGCCATGTCGGCTATGTGCCGCAGGATGTGGAGTTGTTCGACGGCACGGTGCGCGAGAACATTGCTCGCCTGACCGAAAGCGACCCGGCGGATGTGGTGGAGGCGGCGCGGCTGGCGCGGGTGCACGACATGATCCTGCGCCTGCCGGATGGCTACGACACGCAGATCGGCGATGGCGGCGTTCGTCTTTCCGGTGGGCAACGGCAGCGGATCGCCATGGCGCGGGCGGTCTACGGTCAGCCGAGGTTTCTGGTGTTGGACGAGCCGAACGCCAACCTCGACCGCGACGGCGACATCGCCTTGCTCGAAACCCTGAAAGATTTGAAGGAAATGGGCTGCACCGTGGTCATCGTTACCCACCGACCCAGCATCCTGAACCATGTCGATACGGTCGTGGTCCTGAACCAAGGCCGGGTCGAAACCGCAGGACCGCGCAACGAGGTGCTGGGCAAGCTTATCCCCGGCACGACCAAACAACTCGATCATGCCGATGCCGGCCCGCAGCAGCTGCGGCGGAATGGAGCGGCCGGTCCGCCGCCCGCAGCACCCAGGGCGACCAATGGTGCGGCGAACGGTGCGAATGGCAGTGGCGGCGTCGCTGTGCAGCCGCTGACGCCGGGCAGCGACTCGCGGATCGTCATCAGGCCGGGGACGCAGTCTGCCGCGAAAGCCGAGACGAAGCGCCGGCCCGTACCTGCCGTGCCGCGATCAGATATCTCGGAAGGCGTTTCCGAACCGGAGGAGCAGGCTTAGACGATGGCGAGACAAGCGGTCGTTCCGCAGCAAGGCGGCAGTCAAGTGGCGCCCTATTCGATGGCGCGGTCAACGCAACCGACGGCTCGCGACATGGGCTTCACCACGACCCTGTGGATCGGGTTGGCGATCATCGCCATATTCATCGGCGGTTTCGGCACATGGGCCGCCGTCGCGCCGCTCGCCAGTGCGGCCATAGCCGGCGGCGAAGTCATGGTCGAGGGCAATCGCCGCACGGTCGAACACCTGGAAGGCGGCATTATCGCCGAGCTTCTGGTGCGGGATGGCGATCTGGTCGATGCCGGTGCGCCATTGATCCGGCTCGACGATACGCAGGCGCAGGCGAGCGTCGGCGTGTTGACCACGCGCATGACCTATGCAGTCGCCCTCGAAGCCCGCCTCGTGGCTGAACGCGACGACGCGCCGGTCATGGAGGTGCCGCCTTGGCTGGAGATGCGGGCCGAGATCGACCCGAATGTGCAGAAGGTGTGGGCGGCGCAGCAGAACATCTTTACCAGCCGCGCGGAAACCATCGAAAGCCAACTGGCGATTCTGGCCAACCGCAAGGAGCAATTCGGCAAGGAGATTGTCGGCCTGATGGCGGAGGTCGAGGCCATCGACAAGGAATTGGTGCATATCCGCGCCGAAATGCGCGACGTCAGCCAACTGGTGCGCAAACGTCTGGCGCCGCGCGCCCGCCTCTATTCATTGCAACGGCAGGAGGCCGAAATCCTCGGTCGGCGCGGCCGCAACACCGCCGCTATCGCTCGCGCCCGCCAAAGCATCGCGGAGGCCGACCTACGCGGCACAAACCTGCAGATGGAGGCGACCGAACAGGCGATCCGCGAATTACGGGATGTCCAGGGGGAGATCGCCGACCTGGAGGAACGTCTGTCTGCGGCCCAAGACGTGCTGGCGCGGACCGTCATCGTCGCGCCGGTCTCCGGCATCATCGTCAATATGCAGGTCCACACCACCAACAGCATCGTCACCCGCGGCGAGCCGCTGATGGAGATCGTGCCAATCGGCGAGGGACGGGTCATTCGGGCGCGGGTCGATCCCATCGACATCGACGTCGTGCGCGCTGGATTGCCCGCGCAAGTGCGCCTGACCGCCTTCAATGCCCGCACCACGCCGGAGCTAAAAGGCCGGGTCGTCAACGTGTCTGCCGACCGGCTGGTCGATCGGCAAACCGGGATCACCTATTATGAGGCTAGGGTCCAATTGGACGAGGGTGAAATCGACAAGATCGCCGGATTGCAACTCGCCCCCGGCATGCCGGTCGAGGTGATGATCTCCACCGGCGAAACGACACTGTTGAACTATCTGCTCCAGCCATTTACCGACCTGTTGCGACGCGGTATCTCCGAATCCTGACCGCATTCCGTTCGGAAGGACCCGATGGGCGTGGCTGACCTGTTTTTCTATGCGTCCAAGTTGCTGCATCTGCTGGTCGAACCGGACTCGCTGTTGGTCCTGGCGCTGGCCGCCGGCGCCGGACTGCTGTGGTGGCGGCCACGGCTGGGGCGGTGGATCGTCTCACTCTCGGTGTTGGCATTGGTGCTGATCTCCGTATTTCCCATCGGCGCATGGCTGCTGTTGCCGCTGGAGGAGCGGTTTCCGCGGCCGGCGTTGGCAGGGATGGCTCCGCCCGACGGCATCGTCGTGCTCGGCGGTGCGGTCGATCCGCAGGTTGCAGATGCACGCGGCGTGCTGGCGCTGAAGGAATATGGCGAGCGGATTGCCGAGATGGTGATGCTGGCCCGACGCTTTCCGAACGCCCGGCTGGTGCACAGCGGCGGGTCTGCCGATATCCGGCGGGCCGCACCGACCGAGGCGGCGGCGCTTGCGCCATATCTGGAGCCGCTGGGAATCGATCCCGCACGGGTATTGCTTGAGGCCGAGTCGCGCAATACCTACGAGAATGCCGTGTTCTCATATCGCGCAGTGCAGCCGCGACCGGGCGAGAGATGGTTGCTGGTGACCTCCGCCGCACATATGCCACGTTCGGTTGGTGTATTCCGCGGCGTCGGCTGGCAGATGATTCCATTTCCGGTCGACTATCAGACCTCCCGGCGCGAGCGGTGGCCGGTGATGGCGCCGGCCGGTCATTGGCGGCAATTGCGTTTGGCCGTGCATGAGTATATCGGGCTATTGAGCTATTACCTTGCCGGACACAGCCCCAGCCTGTTTCCGGGGCCGATGGAGGACGAAACCTGATGCACCGGATCGCCGTTTGCCTGTTCGGACTCGCCTTACCCCTATTCGCTGGCGGCGCACAGGCGGCTCCGCCTGCTGATTGGGCCGAATGGCTGAGCGAATTCCGCGCCAAAGCGACGGCGGAGGGCATCAGCCAGGCAACGCTGAACGCGGCGTTGACCGGGCTTGAGCCGGTGCAATCCATCCTGGAGCGCGACCGCAAGCAGCCAGAATTCTCGATGACCTTCCCGCAATACCGCGACAAGGTGGTGACCGACGCCAAGGCACAGCGCGGCCAACAGATGCTGACCGAGCACGCGGCGCTTCTGGACCGGATCAGCGAGAAATACGGCGTGCAATCTCGCTTTATCCTGGCGATCTGGGGGATCGAGAGCTTTTACGGCCAATATACCGGCAAGGACCCGGTGGTGGCATCGTTGGCGACGCTGTCCTACGACCGCCGGCGCTCCAGTTTTTTCCAGAAGCAGTTGCTGGCGGCGCTGCGTATGGTCGACAAGGGCTATATCGAGCTTGAAACCATGAAGGGTTCGTGGGCCGGCGCCATGGGGCAGCCGCAGTTCATTCCGACCAGCTATCTGGCTTACGCGGTCGACGAGGACGGCGACGGGCGGCGCGATATCTGGAACTCGCTGCCGGATATCTTTGGCTCCATCGCCAACTATCTGGCGAAACACGGCTGGACGCCGGATCATACTTGGGGCCGCCCGGTGCAGGTGCCGAAGAGCCTGCGCGACGGCTGGTCCAGTGTTGCGGTGGACAACACCAAGTCGAACGCACGGCCGTTGCCGGAGTGGGGCAAGCTGGGTGTTCGCCGCGACAATGGCGGGCAGCTGCCTACCCGGCCACTTGATACCGTCCTGGTCGCCCCGGACGGTGCGCAGGGATTGATGTTTGCAACATACCCCAACTATAAGCGTATTTTAAACTATAACCCTTCACACCTATACGCATTGGCGGTAAGCCTATTGTCGGATCGTATCGAATCGGGTCAATAGACGTTTACGCTAGGTCTTGGAGTTGAAGCCTTGCTGCGATTGATAATGTGGTCTTTGGCTGCCGTCGTACTGCTCAGCGGCTGCGGCACCACTCAGCAACAGCCGAAACAGAAGCCGGTGGCCAGCGTCCCGGACGAAAGCCGGATCAAAGCGGCGAGCCGCGCGCTGGAGCCCGGTTATAAGATCGGCCGCCCCTATCGGATCGCCGGCCAGTGGTACAAACCAGCCGAGCAATTCGCTGGGACGGAGGTTGGTGTGGCGTCCTGGTACGGACCAGGCTTTCACGGCCGCACCACGGCCAATGGCGAACGCTACGACATGTACGCCTTCACCGCCGCCCATAAGACCTTGCAATTGCCCAGCGTCGTTCGGGTCAAGAACCTGGAAAACGGCAAGGCCGTCATCGTTCGCGTCAACGATCGTGGGCCTTATATCGATGGCCGGGTCATCGATCTCTCGCGCAAGGCGGCGGAGGCATTGGATTTGCGCTATTCCGGTCTGGCGAACGTGAAGCTGACCGTGCTACCGAAGGAGAGCCGGCAATTGGCGGCGATGGCGCAAAATGGCGCGTCCGTCGGCTCGATGGACGATATCATCGACGGCCTGAACCTGAACCCGCCCGCCTTTTCGACGCCCCAGCCACCGATTCGCGTTGCGGCCAACCGGCAGTCCGACGGGCACTTCCTGCAGGTCGCGGCATTCTCCGCATCGGAATACGCAGATCGCGCTCGCACGATGCTGCGCGGCATCGGGCCGGTGGTGATCGCGCCGATCGAGCGCGGCGATCGCACGCTGTACCGGGTCCGCGTCGGACCCTATGGTGATCGCGATCAGGCAAAGGATGCCCTGAGACGAGTTCGCGAGGTGGGTTTTGAAGGCGCACATTTGGTGGCACAAGGCTAAAACCCGGTCCGGCCCATATGGCTGGCGCGGGTGGTCAATCGCTGTTTTTGCAACGCTCTGGAGTTCGCTCGCCAGTGCGCAAAGCATCGATACGCCAGCCGATTATGCCTATTTGATCGATATTTCCAGCGATACCGTGCTGATGGAGAAGTCAGCGGATGTGCCGACGGCGCCCGCCTCCATGAGCAAGATGATGACCGTGTTGATGGTGCTGGAGCGCTTGAAAGCCGGCACACTGCAAATGGACGACACGTTTCCAGTCAGCGAGAAGGCCTGGCAAAAGGGCGGCTCAAAGATGTTTGTCGAGGTGGGCAGCCGGGTTCGGGTCGACGATCTGCTGCGCGGCATCATCGTGCAATCGGGTAATGACGCGTGCATTGTGGTCGCCGAGGGCCTGGCCGGTAGCGAGACCGCATTCGCCGCAGAGATGAACGCGCGCGCCCGCGAATTGGGTCTGAAAGACAGCCACTTTCTCAACGCCACCGGCTGGCCGGAAGACGGCCATGTGATGTCGGCCCGGGATTTGGCGCAGTTGTCCAAGATTTTAATCACGGACTTCCCCGAATACTACGGCATGTTTTCGGAAAAATCGTTCACTTACAACGGCATCACCCAGCGCAACCGCAACCCTATCCTGTCGGAGGAAATTGGCGCGGACGGCCTGAAGACCGGCCATACCGAGGAATCCGGCTATGGCCTGACCGCGTCTGCGAAACGGGGCGACCGCCGTCTGATTCTGGTCCTCAACGGCCTGGAAAGCGCGACGCAGCGGGCGCGGGAGGCCGAACGCCTGCTGGAGTGGGGCTTCCGCTCGTTCGAAGGCATCACCCTGTTCGAGGCCCAGGACAAAGTGGAGGAAGCGCCGGTCTGGCTTGGCGAACGAGCCAGCGTGCCTCTCGTTTTGGCGGAAAGGCTTGCGGTAACGCTGCCGCGGCAGGCGCGGGGCAAGATGCAGGTCTCGATCCGCTACGATGCGCCGATCCCATCGCCGATCCGCAAAGGCCAGGAACTCGGCGCGTTGCAGGTGACCGCGCCCGGCGTCCAGCCTGTCGAGCGGCCACTGATCGCTGGCGCCGACATCGATGCGCTCGGGCCCGTCGGCCGGGTGCTGGCCCTTACGCAATACTGGCTGGCGCGCGTGCTGCCATAATGGCCGGCCGGGTGCGCTTTATCACCTTCGAAGGTGGCGAGGGGGCCGGCAAGACCACGCAAATCGCCTTGCTGGCGGAAAAATTGCGCGGTGTTGGCGCGACTGTCATCGTCACGCACGAACCCGGCGGCACCCCCGAAGCAGAGGCGGTGCGCGATCTGCTGGTGCAGGACGAGGCCGGCCGGTGGGAGCCGTTGGCCGAGACCCTGCTGCATCTGGCATCCCGCCGCCAGCACCTGGAGCGCTTGGTGCGCCCGGCGCTGGCGCGCGGCGAATGGGTGCTGTGCGACCGCTTCCTCGATTCGACTCGCGCCTATCAGGGCGCTGGCCAGGGCGTTCCCGCCGAAGTGATTGAGGCGCTGGCGACGCCGGTGATGCAGGGGCTGACCCCTGGCCTGACCCTGATCCTGGACCTGCCGCCGCAAGCCGGGTTGGCGCGGGCATTGGCGCGTGGCAAGGCGGACCGCTACGAACGCTGGCCGTTGGCGCGCCATCAGGCGATCCGCCAGGCTTTTCTAGACATTGCAGCGGCCGAGCCGGACCGCTGCCAGGTGCTGAGCGCCGAGCAGCCGGTCGATGCCGTCGCGGCGGCAGTTTGGCAGGCTGTCGAAGCGCGGTTCGCCTCTGACCTGCCATGCTGACGCCGCGCTTCAACCCCAGCCTGATCGGCCATGCCGAAGCCGAATCGACGCTGCTTGCCGCGGTCGCCAGCGGTCGGCTGCCGCACGCCTGGTTGCTGCTGGGGCCGAAGGGCGTGGGCAAGGCGACGCTGGCCTTCCGCTTCGCCCGGTTCCTGTTGGCCGGCGGCGGCGATACTCCCGCAGACACCGGGCCTAGTCTGTTCGGCGAGGCGGAGACACCGGCATCGGCGCCCACATCCCTGGCGCTCGACCCCGGTCATCCGACATTTCAGCGGATTGCTGCCAAGGGACATGTGGACCTCCTGGTACTCGACGCGGACGCCGCCACCGGCCGTACCAGCCAGATTCCGGCGGACGCCGTGCGGCGGCTCGGGCCGTTTCTGCATCAGACTGCTGGCGAAGGCGGCCGCAGAGTGGTGCTGGTCGATGCGCTGGACGAATTGAACCCGACCGGCGCCAACGCTCTTTTGAAACTCCTGGAGGAGCCGCCGGTCGGCGTCGTACTGATACTGGTCGCCCATAGCCTGGCGCGTGTGCTGCCGACCATCCGCTCTCGTTGCCGGGTATTAAGCCTCGTACCGCTGAACCAGTCGGAGGTCGAGGCGGTGTTGGCGGAGCAAGCACCAATGGAGGAGGCTGCCGCCCGCGCCGACGCGGCGGCGTTGGCCGACGGCAGCCCCGGCCGGGCGCTGGCGCTGCTGCAAGGCGAGGGCATCGCTATCCACCGGGCTGTCGGCCAATTCTGGCAGTCGCGCACCCGCGTCGGCGCCGACGCTCTCACAGCGTTGGCCGGCATGGTGGGGCAAGATGCCGAGCGATTCAGCCACTTCGTCGAGGCGTTCTGCCGGCAACTGGTCAGCGCTGCCGGCAGCCAAGGCGGTGGCCCGGCCTGGGATGCGCTCTGGGCCGACACGCTGCATCTGTTCGACCGGACCGAGGCCGTCTACCTGGATCGCCGGCAGGTGGCGCTCAATCGCCTCACGGCTGCGGCGAAGCTAAGCTAGACCCGGGTGCTTCAGCTAGCTAGGTAAGGGGATATTTCATTTGGCCAAGGATGGTTCCATGACCGTCGTCACCATGAGCGGACGCGAACCGTTGGTTCTCGCCCTTCCAAAGGGCCGCATTCTGGTCGAAGCCATGCCGCTGGTCCGCGGCGCGGGTATCGAGCCGGAGGCAGCCTTCGACGACCCGAAAAGCCGGGCGCTGCGCTTCGAGACTAACCAGGATGGCTTGTCCATTGTCCGGGTGCGCAGCTTCGATGTAGCAACATTCGTCGCCTTCGGTGCGGCGCATATCGGCGTTTGCGGCCGCGATGTACTGATGGAATTCGACTTCCCAGAGATCTACGCCCCGCTCGACCTCGGCATCGGCGCTTGCCGGCTGGCTGTGGCGGAACCGAGCGAGCTTGTCGCCCGCGACGACCCCAAGACCTGGAGCCATATCCGCGTCGCGACCAAATATCCGAACATCACCAAACGCCACTTCGCCGCCCGCGGCGTGCAGGCGGAGTGCATCAAGCTGAACGGTGCGATGGAGTTGGCGCCAAGCCTGGGGCTTTGCCGTCGCATCGTCGATCTGGTCTCCACCGGCTCGACCTTGAAGGCGAACGGGCTGGAGGTGGTGGAGGAGATCGCCGACATCACCTCGCTGCTGATCGTCAACCGCACCGCTCTGAAGACCCGCCCAGCAGAGATCAACGGCTGGGTCGAACGGTTCCGGGAGGCGACCCGTGCCGCAGCGGCTTGACGCCTCCAGCCAAACGTTCGCGGCGGAGTTCGCGGAGTTCCTGACCGCCAAGCGCGATACGGAAGCTGCGGCCGACCGCACCGCCGCCGATATTGTAGCCGCCGTGCGTGCCGAGGGCGACGCGGCGCTGTTTGCCTATACCGAACGCTTCGACCGGTTCCATGTCGGCCCCGAAACTGTGCGCATCCTGCCGGAGGAGATGGCCGCCGCCTACGATCAAACCCCGGCGGCGCAACGCACGGCATTGCAACTGGCATCGGCGCGCATCCGCGCCTTCCACGAGGCGCAGCGACCGCAGGACCTGTCCTGGACCGACGCCGCCGGCGTGCGGCTCGGCCTGCGCTGGACAGCGTTGGAGAGTGTTGGGGTTTACGTGCCGGGCGGCACCGCGGCCTACCCCTCCTCGCTGCTGATGAACGTCATCCCGGCCAAGGTCGCGAGCGTCGAGCGCATCGCCATGGCTGTGCCGACACCGGACAATCGCCTCAACCCGTTGGTGCTGGCGGCCGCCCACATCGTCGGCGTCGATGAGGCCTACCGCATCGGCGGCGCGCAGGCCGTGGCTGCTTTTGCTTACGGCACCGACAGCGTGCCCGCGGTGGACAAGATCGTCGGTCCCGGCAACGCCTATGTGGTGGCGGCGAAGCGCATCGTCTTTGGCCGCGTCGGCATCGATACTATCGCAGGCCCCTCCGAGGTGCTGGTGGTGGCCGAGCCCGGTCAGGCACCGGCGGAATGGCTCGCCGCCGACCTGCTGGCGCAGGCGGAGCATGACGCCGCCGCCCAATCCATCCTGATCTCGACCGACGCGGAGTTGCTGGACGAGGTCGAGGCAGCCGTGGAGGCGTTGCTGGCAAAGCTGCCGCGCGGCGAGATTGCGGCGGCCAGTTGGCGCGACCACGGCGCTTTGATCCTGGTGCCGGCCCTGGAGGCAGCGCTGCCGCTGGTCAACGCCATCGCGCCGGAGCACTTGCAACTGGTGTTGGCCGACGCCGACGTCTTCGCGGCCAAGGTGCGCCATGCCGGCGCAATCTTCCTCGGCGCACACACGCCGGAGGCGGTGGGCGACTATGTCGGCGGGCCGAACCACGTTTTGCCGACCGACCGGAGCGCCCGGTTTTCCAGTGGCCTCAGCCTGTACGACTTCCTGAAACGCATGACCCTGCTTGGTTGCGACGCCGCATCCCTGGCGGAGATCGGCCCCGCCGCCGTGACCCTGGCCGAGGCGGAGGGGCTGGATGCACACGCGCTTTCGGTCGCGCTGCGGCTGCGGCGCGGCTGATCCCGGTCCATTATGAGCGACACCGCCCGCATCATCGGCTTCCGTCTCGACGACACCTTCGGCCGTGGCCGCCGGCCGGAGGTGGAGCAGGAGCGCGCCGTCGCCATCGAAGACCTGCTGGATGAAAACAGCTTCGCCCTCGACGGCGGGCCGGCGGGGCCGTACCAGTTGGTGCTGGGCATGGCCGACAATCGCTTGCTGTTTCAGGTGCAAAACGAGGCGGGCGTCGATCTGAAGGTCATCGGCCTGGCACTAGGCCCTTTCCGCCGGATCATTCGCGACTATCATGGCATCTGTGAGAGTTATTACGACGCCATCCGCCGGCTCAGCCCGATGCAGATCGAAACCATCGATATGGCGCGGCGCGGTCTGCACAACGACGGCACGGAACTGTTGCTAACCAGGCTTTCGGGCAAGGCGATTGTCGATTTTGACACCGGGCGGCGGCTGTTCACGCTGCTCTGCGTCTTGCACATGAAAGGCTGACGCACATCCATGGCCGTGACCGCCGTCCTCTTCGCCTGCGAGATGAACGTGGTCCGGTCCGCCATGGCGGAGGCTTGGCTGAAGCATTTTCATGGCCGCCGCCTATATGTCGATTCCTGTGGCCTGCGCCTCGGCGAGCCGGATCCGTTCGTCACCGAGGTGATGCGGGAGGTCGGCGTGGATATTTCCCGCCACAAAGCCAAGACCTTCGACGATCTGGACGATGGTTATTTCGACCTGATCGTAGCCTTGGCGCCGCCGGCGCAGGTCCGCGCCATCGAAATGGCCAAGGCCCAGGCGATTGAGGTAGAGTTCTGGCCGACCACGGACGCCACCGCCGAATACGGCAGTCGCGAACGCCGACTGGAGGCGTATCGAGTGGTGCGCGATTACTTGCGTGACCGCATTCTCGACCATTTCCCCATCTGAGAGCAGTAGGTTTTTGGCAGACATTCCCCTCGTTCTGGCCAGCGCATCGCCGCGGCGGGTCGATTTGTTGGCGCAGATCGGCATCACCCCGCAGGCGATCCGCCCGGCTGATGTCGACGAGACACCGGGCGAGGCCGAGAAGCCGCGTGAACTGGCGATCCGGCTGGCCTTAGCGAAGGGGCAGGCGATCGCCGAGGCCGGCACCTTCACCCTGTCCGCCGATACCGTGGTGGCCGTGGGGCGGCGGATCCTGCCAAAGGCTGAGACGGAAACCGAAGCCCGCCGCTGTCTGGAACTGATGAGCGGCCGGCGGCATCGGGTGTTTGGCGCGGTTGCTTTGGTCGGCCCTGACGGCAAGATCACCCAAAGGCTGGTGGTGACCGATGTTCGTTTTAAGCGCCTGGACGCCGGCGACCTCCGCGCCTATCTCGACAGCGACGAATGGCGGGGCAAGGCCGGCGGCTATGCCATTCAAGGCCGTGCCGCCATGTTCGTCGCCTGGATCGGCGGGTCGTACTCGAACGTTGTCGGTCTGCCACTCTTCGAAACCGCAGCCCTGTTGCGCGGCGCAGGATTTCAATGGTGAGCAGTAGTACGCTATTTAGCGTAAGTCGAATCGGCCAAATAGTAGTGTCATCCTCGCCGGGAGAGCGGCGGGCAGCGGTGCTGCGCGATGGCGAGGTCTGGGGATTGGCGTGGGAGTGGCCGGACCAACCCAACCCGGTGGGCGCGGTGTATTCCGTGCGGGTGACGCGGCTGGCGCCGGAGGCTCGCGGGGCTTTCGTCGCCGCCGATGCTGCCGGCCAACAGGGCTTCCTGGACCTGTCCGGGGCGAAGCCGCCCCCGCTCCACGAAGGCCAAACTCTGCTGGCGCAGGTGACGCGCGCGGCGGCGGAGGGCAAGCGGTTGACCTTCTCGCCGGCGGTGCGGCTGGCTGGTCGCTATCTGGTCTATACGCCGATGCGGCCCGGCATCAGCGCCTCTCGGCAACTGCGCGACCGCACTGCCGTGCAGCGGCTACAGGGCGTGATCAAGAGTGCCGCCGAGCCGGGCGAGGGCATCATCCTGCGCGCCGCTGCTGCCGCACTGGCCGCGCCGGATGCCCTGCTGGCGGAATTGGGCCGTCACCGGCACGTCTGGCAGGCGGCCCAATCCGGCGACGTGCTGGGCGAGGTTGTGCCGGCGCCATCCATGGTCGCCTCACTGCTGATCGACCGCCCGGGCAGCGGGCCGCTCGCCATCATCGTCGATGCACCGGCGTTACTGGCGGAGGCCCGCGCCGCCGCCGCAAAATGGGCGCCGGAGGCGGCAATCACCATGATGCTCGACCGCGCCGACCCTTTCACGGCCTGTGGCGGCACGGAAGCGATGGAAGCGGCGCTAGGCCGTCAGGTGCCGCTCGCGACCGGCGGCGCGCTTTGGCTGGAGCAGACCCGCGCCTGTTGGACGGCGGATGTCGATTCGGGCGGGGCCTCGGGCCGAGCCGAGGCCGTGCGGGCTGAGACCAACCATGCCGCCGCGATCGAGTTGGCGCGGCAGGTGCGCTTGCGCCAGGCGTCGGGAACCTTCGTCTCTGATTTCCTGCGCATGCGGAACCGGCAGGAACAGGCCGCGGTGATCGCTACCCTCAAGGCGGCATTCGCCGAGGACCCGGCGGATCTGCGGTTCAACGCCGGCTTCGATCCCCTGGGCTTCTACGCCTTTTCCCGTGGCCGCATCGCCGCACCGCTCGTCAGCCGTTTGAGTGATGGCGGCGACCGGCAGGCCGTGCTGGCCGGCCTGCGGGCGCTGACCCGCTCGGCTCTGGCCGATCCGGCGGCTCGTGTGGCGTTGCATCTGCACCCGCAGACCCTTGCCGTGCTGCCGCACCTGCCGGTTGCGTGGGCGGAGGCACGCGCCCAATTGGGACAGGAGCCGGCCGTGCAGGCCGATGCATCGCTTGCGCGGTATGGCTATGCTGTGAGACCTATTCGCTCGGAAACTGCCGCCGGCCCGGAACCCTCGCCATGACCGATCGATCCGACAATGTGATCCCGCTGCGCCCGCGCAAACGCGGCGCGCTCTGCCCGATCTGCGCGAAACCGTCTGCGGCTGAGTACCGGCCGTTCTGTTCGAAGCGGTGCGCCGACATCGACCTGCACAAATGGCTGGGCGAGCGTTACCGGGTAGAGGCTGACGAACTGCCAGACGATGAGCCGAGAGACGACAATGACCCTGCATGATAGCAAGCGTGCAATCCCGATGCCGGGAACGACCTATCCGAGGCTGTGCCGCCGATGAGCGTTCTCCGCTGGATATTCGGACGCAAGAAAAAGGCTCCGCCGGATACCGGACCGAAAATCGTCGAAAAAGGCGAACGGGAGCCTATCCATTCCTTTACTTCAAACCTCGCCGGAGTCGATCTGGAGAACCCGGACGGGTCGAAGCGGCAGGAAATCATCGAGCGCTCAAAGCCGGGCGCCGAGACGATCCTGGTGGCACAGATGGGCGCGCTGAAACTTGCCGCCGTCTTTCTGGTGGAGTCCGGCGAGCAACTCGGGTACCTGCCGCGCGAGGTGTCGGAAAAGATCGTTCGTGAGGCCAGAGGTTACGACTATGGCTCGCGCATTGCCGCCATCGGCGAGGCGGACCCCGATACCGGGGTCCGCAATGTCACCCTGACGATCGACGTTTTCGAAAAGTAAATGCTACGCGACTGGGCTTAGGTTTTGCCGGTAGTGGCTGCCCGCCGATCAACTCTCCGGGCCGACCTCCGGGCCCGCCTCATCGACAGGTTCCTCTTCCTCTGCCGAGCATTCCTTGAGCGTAAACCCCTTCGGTAGCTTGGTTTCGGCATTGCCGCAGGCGACGTCCAACCGATCCTGTCTCAGCCCGCGTGCGTCGGTCAGGTTGGCGCCGCTGAAGTTGGCCCGGCGCAGGTTTGCAGCCGTCAGAATGGCGTCGGTCAGGTCGGCGCCGGTGAAGTCGGCGCGTTCCAGACGCGAGTCGCTGAAATTGGCATTGCGAAGATCGGCATTGATGAAGCGCACCCGATCGAGATCGCCTTGGTTGAAGTCGGCGCGGTTGGCTTTGACGTTGGACAGGTCGGAACGTTCCAATTTGACGCTCTCCAGCCGGGCTCGCACCATCTGGGCATCGCGCAGGTTGACGCGCTTCATCAATGCGCCCCGAAGGTCGGCATCGCGCAGGATGGCGCGGCGCAGATCGGCCTTGCCCAGGTCCGCATCGCGCAGATCGGCCCGCAACAGGTTTGCGTCGGTCAGAACCGCTTTTTCGAGATCGGTTCCCGCCAACCGTGCACCCTCCAGGATCGTGTCGGCCAACTGCGCCTTTTCCATGTTGGCACGCCGCAAATCGGCGTTCTTCAGGTTACTGCCGGAGAGATCGGTATTTTTCAGATCGGCTTCCCGAAGGTTGACGTGCATCAAGTTCGCCTTCGGGAATTGCTGCCCGACCAGACCGACACCGCTCAGGTCGCACTGCTCGCATGAGCCGGTCGCGCGCAGTTGCTCCAGATGCGCCGCCTCGAACGCGACCGCCTGGCTCGCCATAAACGACGCAACGGCGCCTACAGTCAGCAACAATCGCATCGGAAACATCCTCGAAACGGGCGTACCACCAGAATGATATTTGGGTGTTGAATACCGCAGTTGCGACATGTGATCTAGGCGCGGTATTGCCCGAAACCGCGCACCGTGTTCAGGGCTTGGCCAAATGGCCCGACTGGGGAAAAATTCTGTCGACAGCAAACCGAGTTGACCGGTTTTGATATACCAGGAGTCATTGAGAAGCCGAATTTGATGGGTTGACGGGCGGGTTGGAAACGATTCAGGTATGTGTACGATTCGCGCCCGTTTCCTTTCCTCAGCAGAACGCCTCGAACTCGAGGCTTGCGTGCGGCGTCAGCGCGAGGACCACGGTATCGCCCGTCGCGCCAATGCGATCCTGGAGTTCACCCGATTTAGTGGACAGTTTTCGGGTCACTAAGTTTGTGTCAGAGCATCTTGTCTCCGTTCGTATTCGCTGGGCGATAGATATCCAAGCGCCGAGTGTCGGCGGGTCGTATTGTAGAAGCCTTCGATGAAGTGGAAGACCGCCATCCTGGCTTCTGCGTGAGATCGGAAGCGGCGGCGATCCAGCAACTCACACTCCAAGGTCGCGAAGAAGCTCTCGCACATGGCATTGTCATAGGCATCGCCGACCGATCCGGTTGAAGGACGAACGCCAGCTTCCTTGCATCGGTTGCCAAAAGCCAGAGACGTATATTGCGAACCCTTATCGGAGTGATGAATGACATTGCCGGGCTTGCGGACCGCGATGGCCATATCCAGGGCATCCAGCACCAGCCGTGTTTTCAGGTTTGTCGAAAAGGCCCAGCCGACGATCCGGCGAGACCAGGCATCCAATACGACGGCCAGATAGATGAAGCCCACCACGGTTGGTACGTAGGTGATGTCCGCTACCCAAAGCTCGTCGGCGCCTTCGGCAGCAAAGTTCCGCCGCACCAGGTCGTTCGCAGGTCGGTGATCGGGATGCCGCCAAGTCGTTGTTGGCGCATTCCGGCGGCGGCTGACGCCTGTCAGAGAGGCGTTCCGCATTAGGCGGGCAACGCGCTTCTGGCCAAGGACCACACCTTCGGCCCGCAGCTCTGCCCGAATACGGGGCGCGCCATAGGTTCCATGGGACCTCGCGTGGATCGTGCGGATCCGCCGGGTCAAATCAGTATCCGCCGCAGCGCGAGCGGATGCTGGCCGTTTGCGCCACGCATAATAGCCGGATGCAGAGACCTTCAGGACACGTGCCATCGTGCGGATGGGATAGATGGCCTGGTGCGCACTCATGAACCGCCAGACCCGTTCGGGTTGGCCTCGGCAACCTCGCGCAAACCAGGCCGCCGCTTTTGCCAAGATATCGCGCTCTCAGGCGCAGGCGGCGATTTTCACCACGTAGCTTGGATAGTTCCTCGCGCTCGGCACTGGTCGTGCCGTCCACACGTTTGCCAGCATCCCGGTCAGCATGCCGAACCCACTTCGCGATTGACTGCGCGGTTGGCTCGAATTCTTCGGAAAGCTCTTCCGGCGTTCGGCCAGAGTGGACTAAATCCACCATTTGACGGCGAAATTCCGGCGGATAAGCCGGTCGATATCTTTGCATAGCGTACACCTCGGCTGATAGCCTCAAGGTGTCCACCAAACCGGGTCAACTCCAGCCATCTTGGCCGCGCGCCGATCAAGGATGCCGCCGGCCCGAACGATTTTTCTCATATGCTGGCGGCAGAAGACTGGGCCGAAACGAATAACCACTTCCGCTTCCTCCAACGAGAAAAGGGAGGCTATGACTTCGAACGTCTCGCCAACTTTGATGCCTTGCTCGCCACCGCGAGAAAAATTCTCGCTCCATACCGTGAGACCATCAACCGGTTGCTAAACGTACTGATCCCGATGGGCACACGCGAGGCGGAGGTTTTCGCTACCGTTCACGCTGCCTGGAACAACCAAATCCGGGACGTTCTGCCGACCGATGATGACGCCATTATTCGTGCGGCTCGTGACGACTGGCATCCTGACAAACAGAAAATTCCCGTCGGAGAGTTCCGAGACGCCATCCGGCGCATCCGCGAGCATGGCTTGGTTCCCGATGGCTCCGCCAAGCGCGTTAGCAACCGACCACCGGACCTCTTCGCATGAACGAAGCCGAGACCCGCGCAGACCTGATCGACCCGGCTTTGAAGGACGCGGGCTGGGGCGTCGTGCCTGGCTCGCGCGTCCAGCGAGAACGCGAGGCAGTCATCACCCTTGGCCGCCTGCAAGGCGCAGGCAGGCGCGGCAAGGGCAAGACCGCCGATTATATCCTAGTCTACAAAGGCCACCGGCTCGCCGTGCTGGAGGCAAAGGCGCGCGCCAACCCGGATACCGAGGGCCTGGCCCAGGCCAAGGACTACGCTACCCACCTACAAACCCGCTTTGCCTACTCGACCAATGGCCACGGCATCTATCGCTGTGACATGCAGACCGGCGATGAAGGCTATGTGGCCCGCTACCCGACTCCGGATGAACTATGGGCCGATACCTTTGCCCAGCAGCGCATCTGGCGCGACCGCTTCGGCGAAGTACCGCTCGCCGACAAGAGCGGCGCATGGCAGCCACGCTACTACCAGCACAACGCCGTCAATGCCGCGCTGGAGGCGATTGCGGGCGGCCGCGACCGCATTCTGCTGACGCTCGCCACCGGCACAGGCAAGACCTCCATCGCCTTCCAGATCGCCTGGAAACTGTTCCAGAGCCGCTGGAGCCTGGCCGCCTGGCGAAGCGAAAACGGCGAGCCGGGCCGCCGCCCCCGCATCCTGTTCCTCGCCGACCGCAACACGCTGGCGAACCAGGCCTATAACGAGTTCAACAGCTTCGCCGCCTTCGCCGAAGACGTGCTCGCCCGCATTGATCCGGAGACGATCCGCAAGCGCGGCCAGGTGCCGAAAAACGCCAGCGTCTTCTTCACCATCTTCCAGACCTTCATGACCGACAGTGGTGCTGCGAGCGAGACCGAGTACCGCTTCGAAGACTACCAGCCCGACTTCTTCGATCTGGTCATCATCGACGAATGCCATCGCGGCGGCGCGCGCGATGAAAGCACCTGGCGTGTCAACGGCGGAGTAAAAACCTGTCACTGTGGCGGCGTAAAAGTCGGCCAGTTTGGGGCGTCAAGGGGTACCAATTTCTGGCAGTGAGCTTGTCCCGGTAGTCCACGGGAGGGACCCGCGCGCGCGACGCTGCGGCCCTTGGGCGAGCCGAGCGGCGTCGCGCGCGTGGGAGGTGCCTGTGGGCCCACGGGGGCAAGCGGGAGATTAGGCTCAGTCGGCCTTGTTGTTCTGCTGAGATCGGCTTTGCTTCAGGCGGTAGCTCTCGCCATTCATCTCCAGGATCACAGTACACGACGCTGTTGCGGTGAGGGTTGAGATGGATTCGAATTTGAAG
>CAXBDI010000072.1:0-20145 GCA_963974445.1 uncultured Alphaproteobacteria bacterium | reverse complement strand
AACTGGACGCCAACGTCAAGCTGAGTGACTTGTGGGGCGTGCGCACCGCTTACGGTTCATCCGGTCCTTCGACCTGTACAGCGCCCGCCTGTTTCTGACGCCAAGCGACAACACGGAAGACATCGAGCGCGTCAGCACTTGGACCGCGCGCTCCATCCGCAAGTTCAATGTCGACCGCCTTGGCCGCTTGTCGGTTGTCCGAGGTGAAGCGCTTACCTGGCGCGGTCAAACAATCGAACACCGCGGGCCGGCGATAGTCGAAAAAGAAACAACCTCCTTGCGGGAGGTTGCTTGAGTGAGTGTGGGGGAATGGAACAACGCCGTGCTTGGCTTTTGTCTGAAATATTACGCCAAGAACCGCGACTTTAAAGGCTTAAAATTCCACAGTTAAACAAAAAAAATCCGATATTCTATCGTATGACTTTATATTGTTTCTAAACTAGTGGAATTAATATAAATGTATCGCCAAAATCAATTAATATTTACAAATTTAAACAGCAATGACTTGCGGTCCCGACTTTTGCTCTGCCAGTAACAATTCAATGCTGGCGTCCAGAACCATTCGCCCATTTTGAGTCAAGCCGAAACCCGCCTGGGATTCCCAAGCTAAGCCCTCCCGCACCAGCATCTCGCGCTTGGATTTGGCTGCGATTGCATCGAGAGCATAGCCCGCAATTTGTCGAAACCGGCGCTTGTCGATACCGGCTGCGAGCCTAAGACCGGTCAGGACCAATTCCTCTCCGACATCAAGTGGTGGTAATTTTTGATGTATTTCAACGCCATAGGTCGCTTGTTCGACCGATGTGAGCCACCGTTCGGGCGAGCGGACATTGGCGATGACCTGTCGATCTGTCCCGGCGCCGATGCGACCGTGGGCCCCTGGCCCGACCCCGATCCAATCGCCCCCCTGCCAGTAAACTAAATTGTGGCGCGACTCCGCCCCCGGTCTGGCGAAGTTGGAAATCTCGTACTGCGCCAGACCCCGCCCGGCGAGGCGATCCACCGTCAGTTGCAGCATGTCCGCCGCAATATCCTCGTCCAACTCGTTCATTCGCCCGGTTTGCAACGCTTGGTAGAACCGCGTGCCCGGTTCAAATGTAAGTTGATAAAGCGACAAATGTTCGCCTACCATGGTAAGCGCGTATTCAAGCTGGGTCCGCCATTGCTCCAGAGTTTGGTGCGGCAGAGCATATATCATGTCGAACGAAAAGCGCGGGAAAGTCGCCGCAATATGCGTCAGCGCCCGCTCCGCGTCCGCGACGGTGTAGGTCCGCCCGAGGAAGTCCAGCGCTGCCTGATCGAATGATTGCACACCCAGCGACAGCCGGTTGATACCGGCGCTGCGCAGGCCGTCGAAACGGGCCGCCTCGTGCGTCGTCGGGTTGGCCTCCAGCGTGATTTCGCAGTCATCGGCGACGGACCAGAGGCCGGCGATGTGGTCGAGAACACGCCCGACCGACGCCGGCGCCAGTAATGATGGCGTACCGCCGCCCCAAAAAATCGTCTCGATTCGCCGGTCCGGCGCCTGTCCATGCCAATAGTCCAGCGCCTTCAGGAAGGCCGTCACCCAGCGCGGCTCGTCAATCGTTGGGCGCACATGGCTGTTAAAGTCGCAATACGGGCATTTCGCGCCACAGAATGGCCAATGCAGATAGATCGAGAGCGGCGGCAGGTGGCTCATGCTTCGAAGCACCGCTCGGCCAGAGCGCGGAAGGCAATGCCGCGATGGCTGAACACCGCCTTGCGGGCCAATCCAGCCTCGCCGGCGGCCATTTCGGCAAAGGTCTCCGCTGCGCCATCCGGCTGGAAGATCGGGTCGTAGCCAAATCCGCCGTCGCCACGCGGCGGCCAGACGATTTGGCCGGACACCCGGCCTTCGACCGTCTCGAAATGTCCGTCCGGCCATGCCAACGCCAGAACGGCGACAAAGGCGGCAGAGCGGTCGGCAGCATCGGCCATTTCGTCATAAACCCGCTGCCGGGCCGGCGCAAAGTCTTTGCCAGGTCCGGCCCAGTCGGCGGAATAGACGCCGGGTGCACCGCCGAGGGCGCTGACCGCCAGCCCGGAATCGTCCGCAAGCGCCGGCAGGCCGCTGGCGGCCACCGCGGCCCGCGCCTTGATCAGCGCGTTCTCCACGAAAGTCGTCCCGGTCTCCGCAGGCTCCGCCAGGCCCAGCGCGCCGGCACCGATCAGCTCGACCGGATATGGCGCGAACAGGCGCTGGAACTCGGCCAGCTTGCCGGGGTTGTGGCTCGCCAGCACGAGTTTGGGCGCGGTGAACCTGCGGCCCGCCGCCATGCTCACCCGCCGATCCCGGAAAGCCCCATGATGGCGCGGCGTTGCAGGCGCACCAACTCGCCGCAACCTTTCTCGCCCAGCGTCAGCAGCGCATTGAAGCTGTGCTTCGAGAGCGGCGCGTCCTCGCCCGTAGCCTGAATTTCGATGATTTCGCCCTTGCCAGTCATCACGAAGTTCGAGTCGGCCTGGGCGTTGCTGTCTTCCGCGTAATCGAGGTCGAGCACCGCCGCCTTGTTATAGAGGCCGCAGGAGACCGCCACGACCTCACTCGACAAAGGAACCGTCTTGATCATCTTGCGGCTCTGCATGTGGTTGAAGGCCTGATAGAGCGCGACATAGGCGCCGGTGATCGCCGCCGTGCGCGTGCCGCCGTCGGCCTGGATCACGTCGCAGTCGATCTTGATCTGGCGCTCGCCCATCGCTTCCAGATCGACGATAGAGCGCAGCGCCCGCCCGATCAGCCGCTGGATTTCCTGGGTGCGTCCGCTCTGCTTGCCACGTGCCGCCTCCCGGTCGGACCGGGTGTGGGTGGAGCGCGGCAGCATACCGTATTCCGCCGTCACCCAGCCGCGGCCCTGGCCTCGCATGAACGGCGGCACGCGGTCCTCGACCGAGGCGGTGCACAGCACATGGGTATTGCCGAACTTGACCAGGCACGAGCCCTCCGCATGCAGGCTGAACCCGGGTTCTAGCGAAACTTTGCGCAACTCGTCATTGGCTCTGCCGGAGGGGCGGGCGCTCATGGGAATCCTTTCTCGGATGAAGACAGGCCGCGACGCTAGACCGGGGCTCCATGGATGTCCAGGCAGGTTGACGGCGGCGCCCGGGGCACTTACCTAGCGGTCAGGTCAATCATCCGGGTTGTTCTGTCGATAGGGACCAAAACCAAGCCATGGCCGGCCCTTCACTCGCGGATCTAAACCAGCGTTCGCGCGAAATCCTGCGGCTCATCGTTGATAGCTATGTCGAGACCGGGGAACCGGTCGGCTCCCGCACGTTGGCGCGCCGGCTGGAGCGGCAATTGTCGCCCGCGACCATCCGCAACGTCATGTCGGACTTGCAGGAGTTGGGGCTGCTGTATTCGCCGCACACGTCGGCCGGACGGCTGCCGACCGGGGCGGGTCTGAAACTGTTCGTCTCCGGATTGTTGCAGGCTGGAAACCTGACGGAGGAAGAGCGCAAGGACATCGATGCCCGCTGCGCCGCCGTCGGCCATCACGTACCGGCGATGATGGAACAGGCCAGCACGATGCTCTCCGGCCTCTCCGCCCACGCCAGCTTCGTCATCGCACCGAAGCAGGAGCGGTCGATTGCCCATTTTGAGTTCGTGCGCCTGTCGGAGGCTCGCGCTCTGGTGGTGATCGTCGACGACCGCGGCCAGGTCGAGAACCGCATTATCGAAGTCGCACCCGGCATGCCGATGTCGGCGCTGGTGCAGGCCAGCAACTATCTGCAAACCCGGCTGCAGGGCCGCACCTTGCAGGAGGAGCGCGACCGCATCCTCGACGAGCTCGAACTGCACCGCACGGAGTTGGACGAGGTGACCCAGCGGGTGGTGAAATCGGGCCTGGCGGTTCGCCTCGACGATCCTGCGCCGGCGACCTTCGTGGTCAAAGGACAGTCGCAACTGCTGAACGCCGTCGGCGGTCTCGAAGACCTGGAACGGCTGCAGGCGATTTTTGAGGTGCTGGAGCGCAAGGAGGCGCTGCTGCAATTGCTCGAAGCCACGGCGCGCGGCGAAGGCGTGCAGATCTTTATCGGCGCAGAGCATGAATTGTTCGCGCTGGCCGGCTGGTCGATGGTGCTGGCGCCGCTTGGCACAAAGGCCGACGCCAAAGGCGACGAGCGCGTGCTGGGCGCCGTCGGTGTCATCGGGCCAATGCGCCTCAATTACGCCCGCATCGTGCCGATGGTAGACTACACCGCTCAAGTGATCCGACGGATATTAGGTTAAATCAATGCAGGAAAATAACAATACCCGCCCGACCGATGACGTCGGTCAGGACCTGACCGACGAGGAGACGTCGAGTGCGGAAGAACAGTTGTCGCCGGAAACGGACGCGGCTGCCGACCCCCGTGACGAGCAGATCGCGGCGCTTGAGGCTGAGTTGGCGAACGCGAAAGACCATCAGCTCCGTGCGCTGGCGGAGGTGGAGAACATGCGCCGCCGCGCACAGCGCGAGCGCGAGGAGGCGCTGAAATACGGCGCCGTCAGTCTGGCCCGCGATCTGCTAAGCGTTGCCGATAATCTTGGCCGCGCTCTTGCTGCCGCTCCGGCTGACGCGATGGACGAAAACCTCAAATCATTGATCGAAGGCGTTGCGATGGTCGAGCGCGATCTCGCCTCGGCGCTGGAGAAGCATAACGTCAAGCCCGTCCCTGGCGTCGGCGAGCCGTTCGACCCGAACCTGCATCAGGCGGTGGTCGAACTGGAAAGCGGCGACATCCCGCCCGGTCACGTCGTGCAGGTCATGCAGACGGGCTACACATTGCACGACCGCCTGCTGCGCCCGGCCATGGTGGCGGTTGCCAAGGCGCCGGCTGGCGGCGAGGGGGCCTAACCTTCTTTTGGGGTGCGGAGGTCCATGCTGAAGGCGTGGACTTCATCACCGACCAATGAGCCCAGCGCCGCAAACACCATGCGCTGGCGAGCCACGCGATTTTGGCCGGCGAATGCCGAGGCGGTAATGATCGCATGGTAATGGCTCTGGCCGAAGGGCCGGTCGCCGGCGTGGCCACGGTGCAGGTGGCTCTGGTCGATCACCAACAGTGCCTCGGGCATAATGGCCGCACGGATGCGGCGTTCGAGTTCGGCAATACGCATTCTGATTGTCCTCTCAACCCAGACAGTTCACGCGGACGGCATAGCGTTGCGGCTCGACGGGCGGCCCCGGCGGCTGGACGCTGTTCACACCGTACTGCCGCAAAAAGCTGCGAAGGGCTGTTTGCGGCACTGCTAGCGCCCGATTGACGATGGCAGTTTTGATGGGACGGGGTTTCTGCAATGAGCCGTCTGGGTTTTTGCGCGCACGATACGTCTGCCGCGCAAAGATCACGCCGATGATCTGCCCGTCCGCATCGACGACAGGGCTGCCGCTGGAGCCGCCGCGAACGGTGGCGGCGAGCGAGATGGCGTTGACACCCGCCCGGAGCAACCGGTGCTCTCCCAAATAGCGTCCCGGCGATATCAGCGCCACGACCCGCGCCCTGCGCCGGGCCGGATAGCCGACTATTTCCACGTTAGCGCCATAGTCCGGGGCACGGGAGGCGATCCGCGGCAGGGCGGTCGGCTCCGCATCGGTATCGAGCAGCGCCAGATCGTGATCGGCAGATAAGCCCAAAAGTCTGGCAGGCAGTGTGAGCATCTCCATCGTTAAGATACTGATGGAGCGGCAGTTTTCGACCACATGCCGGTTGGTGACGACGTGCCCGCTGGCCGAGGCGAAAAAGCCGGAGCCAGACCCGACACGCGGCGGCGGCGGCGGTCGCAGCACGGCACGTCGCACATATTTCGCACGCTCCGCCCGTATTTCGGCAGCGCGCTGCGGCGAGATGATCTCGTCTTGGCAGGCATAATCCGCTGTCTGCCGCACCAGGTCGCGCTCCGCATCATAACAATACACGGTTTTTTCAGCACTCGCCGGCACCGTTACGAACGGTGCGGCTATCAGAGCCGCCGCTGCGAGTAGTCGTTTCAGCCAACTGTGTGTCATCGTTTGCCAGCCCGTGCTTCGCGGTGCGCGATGTAGATACTGCTGGCTGCGATAATTGCTGCGCCCAGCCAAACCCAGGCGGTTGGTAACTGCGCGAACGCCAGATAGGCCCCAAAGGCCGTGAAGGGCAGGCGCAGAAAGTCGAACGGTTGCAGCAACGACGCATCGCCAGCCCGCAATGCTGACGATATTCCGAAGATATTGCAAATCGCCGATGCGCCCAGCACGCCCAACCACAGCCATTGGTCGCCGCTCGGCCACTGCCAGACGAACAGGGCAGGTATCAGCGACAGCGGCAGCGAATAGAGCGAGAGGTTGAGCGTCACCAGGCCCGGCGAGTCGTCGCGCGACAACACCTTGCCGACAATCGTCACCCCTGCGAACGTGATCGCCGCGATCAGCACGACGATGGCACCCATTTGAAAGGCGTCTTCGCCGGGCCGCAACATGATCAGCGTGCCGGCAAAGCCGACCACAAGCGCGCTCCACCGCCGCCAGCGTACTGCTTCACCCAGAAACAAGATGGCGGCAATCGTGGTGAACAGCGGCGTGGTGAAGCTGAGCGCCGTCGCCTCGGCGACCGGCAACAGGATCGCGCCGAGGAACAGACTGATTGAGGAGATCACCATTAGGATCGCCCGCAGGCTATACAGCTTCCAATGAACGATACCGAAACGGCTCGGCCAATAGCGCGGGATCATCGGGATGAAAAACAGGATGGCGAAGACATTGCGCCAGAATGCGATCAAGAACACATCCATGCCGCTGTTCGACAAATGACGCACGGTGTTCAGCATGATAGCGAAGCCTATGGCCGTCACCGTCATCCAAAATCCGACACGGATCGACGCCGGCCAGTTTTGCACATCTCTCTCCTTGTGTACGAGCCGCAGGCCTATATCGGCCAGAACAGCAACAGCAGCGGCACGCCGGCTGCGACGATCAGAATTTCCAACGGCAAACCCATGCGCCAATAGTCGCCGAAACGGTACCCGCCTGGCCCCAGGATCAGCAGATTGTTCTTGTGTCCGATAGGGGTGAGAAACGCACAGGACGCCGCAACCGCGACCGCCATCAGAAACGGGTCCGGGTTTACGCCTAGCGACGTCGCGACATCGACCGCCACCGGCGCGCCGATGACAGCGGTCGCCGTGTTGTTCATCACGTCCGACAGCGTCATCGTCACGACCATCAGGATGGCCAGCACCACCCACGCATCGTATCCGGCGGAAAGATCGACGATGCCGTTGGCGATCAACGCCGTCCCGCCGCTCTGCTCCAACGCCGCGCCGATGGGGATCATCGCGCCCAACAGCACGATCACCGGCCACTCGATCGAGCGATAGACGTCACTGGGCGGCACGATGCCGAACGCCAGATAGGCGACCACGACGACGGCCAGCGCGACCGGCAGATAGACCAGGCCAAGACTGGCCGCAATGATCGCGGCGGCAAACAAGGCCACGGCGATTCCGGCCTTCTCCCGTTGGATGACTTGCAGGCCGCGCTCTGCCAATTGCAAGGCGCCCAGCCGCGAAATTGCCTCCGATAAAGCGTCTTTGGCGCCGAGCAGTAACAGGATATCGCCGGCTCTCAACCGGGTCTGGCGAACCCGCTCCCGCACACCCTGGCCCTGGCGCGCCAGCCCGAGCAGGCGCACGTTGTTGAGTGCGCCTAGATTGAGCGAGATCGCCGATTGGCCGGTCGCCGGTGCGCCGTCCGGCAACACTACTTCGGCCAGGTGCAGGTGCCCGTCCTGCAACACATCCTTGTTGTCCCAATTCTCCGGATATGTCAGGCCCAGCTTGCCGACGATTGTCTCCAGTTCTGGCGGCCCAGCCTGCACGATCAGGATATCGCCGGCGCTGACCTTGGTGTGATTGGCATAGACCGGCACGCGCTCGCCACCGCGTAGCAGGCCGAGCAACTGACCCTCGGCCTCCTCGATCACCGTGCGGATCTCGGACCAGGTCTGACCGTTGGCAGCGGAGTCTTCCTCGGCCTGCAGTTCCGCGACATAGTCCTCAATGTGTAGCAGGCTGCCGGGCTTACCCTGCAACCCGGCGTCCTTCGGAATCAGCCGCCATCCGATCAGTGCGACGAACAGCACGCCGATAATCGCCAGGGATAAACCAACAGGCGTAAAGTCGAACATGCCAAAAGACTCACCCAGCGCGTCGCCGCGATAGGCGGCGACGACGATGTTCGGCGGCGTGCCGATCAACGTCACCATGCCGCCCAGGATCGAGGCGAACGACAGTGGCATCAGGCTGAGTGCGGCGCTGCGTTTGGCGGACTTGGCCGCTTGCAGATCGACCGGCATCAGCAAGGCCAGCGCTGCGACGTTGTTCATGACGGCGGAGAGCACGGCGGCCAATATCGCCATCACGCCAATATGCGCAAACAGCGCCCGGCTGCTCCTGACCACCCAACTGGCCATCAGTTCGATAACCCCGGACGACGACAGGCCGCGGCTGACGATCAGCACCAGCGCGATGATGACGGTCGCCGGATGGCCAAACCCGCTAAAGGCCTTTTCGGTCGGCACTACGCCGGCGATGACGCTGGCGACCAGGGCGCCGAAGGCGACGACATCGTAGCGCCATCGCCCCCAAATCAGCAGGACGAAGACCACGGCCAGAATGCCGAATAAAATCGCTTGATCGACGGTCACGCTCGGTGTCCTGACGCGGCCAGTCTGCTCGCCGCGGTTACGGAGCTTATGAGCTCACGCGAGCATCGCTGCCCACAGAGCTGGCTCATTCCAGTTCAATCTAGCAACCATGGATGCGATTGCCACCAGGTCGGCCAAAGCGGCCGCCGCGCCGTCATCGCCCATGCACCCCGCCTGTCCCAGAGTGTGACAAGATGGGTATCGGTTTTCGGCACCGGACAATGCTTCGCATTTGACAACGGAACGCACCTGTCGTTGATAGCATCTGAGATATCACGCAGTGTTACCAACTGTGCTGCGCACGGCTTAACCTTGGGAGAAGAAACGAATGGGTACCATATTGCAACGATCAGTCCGCCTGTTGGCCGCCGCCGGTTTCGGCGCGGTGGCGGCGATGGCGGCGCAACCGGCGGCTGCGGTCGATCCGGTGAAGATCAGGCTCGCCTCCGACCACAACCCGCCGCCGCATCCTGCCGCCATGGCCGAAGAGTTCTTCAAGGAACGGATCGAAACGTTGATCCCCGGCAGCGAAGTGCGCCTGTACTATGCGTCTTCGCTCTACAAGATCCCCGGCGCCGTCGAGGCCATGACCAACGGCGACCTGGAAATGACCTGGGGTCAGTTCGGCAAGACCGCACAGGTCGACCCCTATATGAGCGTCGTGGTCGGCCCAATGCTGCTGACCACCCCAGGCGCCATCGATGCCATCGATACATTCGAAACGTACAAGATGCTGGTCGACCGCTTCGACAAGCTGCATGGGGTGAAGATCTTCGGCGCCGGCGACCTCAGCTACTTTATGGGTGCCGGTTCCGGCTCGCGTCTGCTTTCGCCGGATGATTTCGCGGGTAAGAAAATCCGCTCGATGGGTCCGGCGGAAAATGCGGCGCTCAGCGCCTGGGGCGCCAACCCGACGACAATGGCCTTCGGTGACGTGCCGCCGGCCCTGCAAACCGGCGTGATCGATGGCCTGCTGACCAGCCTCGGCGGGTTCCGCTCGACCCGCGATCAGGCCCCGTACTTCACGGTCGCCGGCATCAACGGCATCGTCGGTGACTACTATTGGATCGGCGCCTCGAACATCTGGTGGAATTCGCTGAAACCTGATCAGCAGGAAATTATTTCGCGCGTAATCAAGGAAGAGGTGCTGCCCTTCCAGCGCAAAGCGAACTGGTGCAACGACAAGCTGCTGCTGGATCAATACGGCACCGAAGACCCGTCCAAGCCCGGCATCTACATCATGAAGCCGGAACAGTCACAGGTTCTGGCCGACAAGTTGGGCGATGCCACGCAAAAATGGATCAAAGCCAACTCGCCGTCCGGTGCGGCGGAGTGGGTCGACAAGTTCGTGCAGGAAGCGAAAGCCGCCTCCAAAGCCAACCCGCTCGGCTCCAACTGGCTGGAAAAGACAGACTGCAGCGAAATGCAGCCGTACTTCGACAAATACACGAAGAAGAAGTCGTAAGACGCGAAACTTCTGCCACATAGCCTTTGGTCGGCGCCATCTCGTGGCGCCGACCGTTCATCCATTTTAGCGTATGCAACAAAGCCGACCCACCATTTGCGTCAATCGCGCAATTAAAGAGGCCGGCGCTTAAACAGATCAGGGTGACCAAAATGGAAATCGCTTTAGACCGCACCTACCGCGCATACCGGTGGCTGCTGGATAATATCATTGGCCATGGCGCTGCGATCATCATGCTAGGCAGTGTCTTGCTGGCCATATTCGAGATCATTCGCCGATATATATTCGGTGTCGTCTATGATTGGGGACAGGATGCGGTAACCTATTTTACCGTCGGTTCGATCTTTCTGTATTTCGCCGTCACTCAAGCGCGGCGCTCGCATCTGGCCGTGTCTGCACTGATGGATCACCTGAAGGGCCGTGGCTATCTGCAACTCGTCCTGGTTGTGCGACTTCTCATCACTGCGGGCTCGCTCGCGATGTATAGCGCCATCGTCTATTTCGGCTGGTCGACCATTATTCGCGCCCAATTGCTGGAGCGCACGACGCAAAGCATGGTGCTGCTGATCTGGCCGTTCCAACTGATCCTGCTGATCGGTTTCATTCTGATGGCGGTCACTTGCCTGTTCCAGTTGTATCAGGATTTCCAGGCGGTTCGTGGCAAGAAGGTCTTCACCTGGGCGCCGGCCGAAGAAGGCCTTGAAATCTAAAATTCGCGTTCAGAACCGCAGAAAAATCGCGGCGTGAAGAACAACTAGAGGGTAGGCTGCGGCATGGCTTTTCTCGGCATTACAATGACAACGCTGCTGGCGTTCGGCGCCCCCATCGGGGTCGCGCTGTTGGGCGCAGCGATACTCGTCATTATGGGCGATGACATGATGTCGATGGGAACGGTGTTCCGTTCCTTCTTCGACTTCACCAACAGCTATACGCTGATGGCCATTCCTTTCTTCATCTACGCCGGCTTCCTGATGGAGAAGACCGGGCTGATCAGCGGCTTGTTCCGGTTCGCCGATGCGGCGGTCGGCTGGCTGCCCGGCGGCTTCGCCTACGCGACCCTGATCGCCGCGGTGCTGTTCGGTGCAATCAGCGGCTCCTCAACCGCGATGGCGGCGGCAATGGGCGTGATCGCCTATCCGGAGATGATCAAGCGGGACTATCCGAAATGGATGGCGGTGGGCGTCATTGCCGGCGGCGGTGGCATCGCTCTGTTAATTCCACCTTCTATTACTCTGATATTGTTCGGTGTTTTGACCGAGGAGAACATTGTAGCGCTGTTCTTCGCTGGCGTTACGCCCGGCATCATGCTGGCGCTGAGCGATGCGGTGATTATCGTCGGCGTTGCCTGGTATCTAAAGCTGCCAGCCGGCCAATTCAGCATGCGGGAGCTGGTACGCTCGGTCTGGTATGCATGGCCGGCGATGATGATGCCGGTGGTGATCCTCGGCGGGCTCTACGGCGGTATCTTCACGCCGACGGAGGCGGGCGCCGCGGCCTGCGCCTACGCATTGATCTACGGTTTGATCGTCAAGCGCTGGGCATTCGTCAAGGAACTGCTGCCGGTCACCCAGCGCGCCGTTAACCTGACCGCCGTGGTGTTTTTCCTGGTCGGCTGCGTTGGCGTGTTCCAGTTCCTGCTGGCGAACAAGGGCTGGCCGCAGGATATGGCCGCCTGGGTCGGCAGCTTCGGCCTGTCATCCATGAGCTTCATGGTGTTGATGCTGGCCGTCCTGTTGTTCCTGTCGATGTTCCTGACCGGCGTCGCACTGCTGGTGCTGACGGTGCCGATCATCTACCCGATCTCTCTCACCCTCGGTATCGATCCGATCCACCTGGGCATTCTGTTCGCCTTGGCGGTGGAGATGGGCGGGGTTATCCCGCCGGTTGGTCTGAATTTGTTCGCTGTATCAGGGACAACCGGCGTGCCGTTAACGCTGGTGATGAAGGGGGCGATACCATTCCTGATAACCGACGGCGTCGTGCTCGTGCTCATCCTGATGTATCCGGAGTTGGCGCTCTGGCTGCCGGAGCTGGCGGTCACGTCGGTGTTCGGCAACTAGCCAGGCACGGGCCAGCCGACGGGGAGGGGGCTCGCCCTCTCCGCCGCGGTCGTCCAGCCGGCTACTCCGCCGCGCGCGCGATATATCCATCGCGCGTCTGTGGCAGCTTCTTCCCCAGGATCGAGCCCGCCACCACATTGCGCAGCACCTCCGCCGTGCCGCCGCCGATGGTGAACATGCGCACATCCCGCGCCATCCGCTCTAACGGATTGTTGCGGGAATAGCCGCGCGCACCAAAGAACTGTAGCGCGTCGTTCACCACCTGAATGGCATTCTCGCTGGTAAAGATCTTCGCCTGCGCCGCCATCAGCATGTCCGGAAAGCCGTTCTCACCACTGGCCGCCGCCTTGTAGATCAGCGCCTGGCTGGCCGCGAGCTTGATCGACATGTCGGCCAGCTTCCATTGCAGGCCCTGGAACTCATTGATCGGGCGGCCGAATTGGTGCCGCTCCTCCGACCAGTCCAGCGCCAGTTGGTAGGCGCCCTCGGCAATGCCCAGCGCCACCGTGCCCGCCCCGACCCGCTGCGAGTTGTAGGCGTTCATCAGGTCGGCAAAGCCCTTCTTCAAGCCGCGCGGCGGGATCACCAGCGCGCTCGGCGGCAGGTCCATATCTTCGAACGCGATTTCCGCCTCCGGAATGCCGCGCAGGCCCATGGTCGGCTCGCGCTTGACGATTTTGAGGCCCGGCGTCTCGTCGCGCACCGCCAGGAAGCCGCCGATGCCCAATTCCTCGCCCGCCTCGTCGAAGACCTTGGCGAAGATCAGGTGCAGCCGGCTAACGCCGCCGCCGGTGATCCAATGCTTGGTGCCGTTGACGATGTAGCGGTTGCCCTTCATATCCGCCCGCGTCGTCATCTCGCCGGCCGACGAACCTGCGCCCGGCTCGGTAATGCAGATCGCCGGCTTGTCGCCGGATAGCACCATGTCGGCCGCGAACTTCTTCTGCTCGTCCGAGCCGTAGGCCATGACGGCGGAGATCGCGCCCATGTTGGTCTCCACAGCAATGCGGCCGGTGACAGAGCACTCCTTGCTCATCTCCTCGATCAGCAGCACCGCGTCCATCCACGAACCGCCCTTGCCGCCATACTCTTTAGGAATGGTCATGCCGAGGAAGCCCGCATCCTTCAGCCGGTCGACATTATCCCACGGATATTCCTCTGTTCGGTCGACCTCTGCGGCCCGTTCCCGGACCGGCCCTTGCGCCAGTTCGCGGGCGGCGGCGCGGAGCTTTTCTTGTTCGGGCGTGATGCTGACGTGCATGGCAGAGGACCTTTCCGGGAGCGGCAACGATATCGCCACTCAGGACTTACCAGGGAGATCGGCTATGGCTCAAGCAGTGTTCGGCGATCGGCGCGGCATTGGTGTCACAGCCGTATCCGCCGGCGTCGGCGCCGGCGTTCATCGCCAATGGCCAGTAGCTTCTCCCGATCCTCCGGGCGCACCCGGTTATAGCGTTCCCGCCATTCCGGGTCGGGTTTCCACTCGAACGGCGCACGCACCGTCGTATTTGGCCCGGTGGCGCTTGCCAGCAGGGAAAGCGCGTGACGCAGGATCTCCGTCTGCATCTCCGGGTTCCAGGGATGACCGCAGGGATTGCCGAGTGGGAAGTCCGTGAACAGAAACCGCGGCACGCCGCAATGCTCGACAATATCGCGAGCCGATCCGATCACGATGGCCGGAATGCCGTTTGCTTCCAGATAGCGGGCAACCAGACTCACGGTCTGGTGGCATACCGGTCAAAGCGCGCTGAGAACGGCGATATCCGCTTTGTCTTCTTTGATGCGGCGCAGCAGTGCGGGCGCATCGTGCTCCGTCGTTTTCCGATGGCTGTAGTCGGTGGGGGCACCATGAAAACGCTCGGCAAGCCCGCCGACCACTCCTTCGCTCACCAAACGCTGTAACGCGTCGATGGGTAGGAAGGTTTCGCGGTCGTCGGTGTGCGTCGCCTCCTTGTCCCAGGCGAGATCGGTGTCGAAGGCCTGTGGCGGGTTCGCGATGCTGCCGGACCAAACGTGCTTGCGCCCGCGCCCGTCGCGGTTGGAGAGACCCGGTGGGCCCGCCGTGGTGATCAACGCAACCGTGCAGTCCGACAATGGCTTTGTCAGCCGCATGAATGGCGTCTCCTCGTTGCGGGCCCAGACATAGTCTTTCCCGTAGCCGAGCGCGCGATAGTAATGGCGCGTTCGCTCCATATAGGGGACCGGCTGGCCGGCATCCTGATGCATCATTCCGTTGTCCTTTCCATCACCGTGCAATGGTTCCGGAAAGGTTAGAGGAAGCGGTGCATCAAAATCCAGCAGTGATTTTGAGTTGTGAGGCCGGTCAGGCGGCTTTCGATCCGCCCAGCATCCGGGTCAAGCCCTGCCGGTCGGAACTGCCGTCGCCACGATCCCGCTTCGGAGCGCCCGGCTTGCCTTTGCCGCCACGCGAACGCCGCGGGCGGTCGCCGCCCTCGTCATTACTGCGCTTCGGCTTGTCGTCGCCAAACTTGTTCGGCCCAAACTTCGCGCCAGCCGGTTTGCGGCGGGAGCGCTTCGGCTTGCTCACGCCATCGGCGTCTGTGGCTGATGGGGCAGGGCGGCGGGAGTGCGCCGGGCGGTCTGCCGAATCCGTCGTCAGAGGAACCGGCGTCGCAATGTGAACGCCCTCTGGCGCGTCTACTACGGTCAAAGGCTTGCCGGTCAGCCGCTCGATATCGCGCAGCAACCGCCGCTCGTCATGAGCGCAGAGCGCGATGGCCGCACCGCTCTTGCCGGCGCGCGCGGTGCGGCCGATGCGGTGCACATAGGCCTCCGGCACATGCGGCAGCTCGAAGTTGATGACGTGCGAGATGTCGTCCACGTCGATGCCGCGCGCCGCGATGTCGGTGGCGACCAATACCGTCAGCCTACCACGGCGGAAGTTGTCCAGGGTGCGCTGGCGCTGGCCCTGGCTCTTGTTGCCATGCAGCGCATCGACGGAGATGCCGGCCCCGGCCAGAACCTGCGCCACCTTGTCGGCGCCGCGTTTGGTTCGGGTGAAGACGATGGCGCGGTCGACCTCTGGCCGTTGCACCAAAGCCACCAGCACGCCGCGCTTGGCGCCGCCATCCATATGCATCACCTGTTGGGCAATGCTCTCGATAGGCCGCGCGGTCGGCGAGACCGAAACCTCCACAGGCGCCGTCATGAAATCGTTGGCCAGCGCCCGGATCGCCGGCGGCATGGTGGCGGAGAACAGCATGGTCTGCCGCTCCTTCGCGACCTTCGCCATGATCTTCCGGATCGCCGGGATGAAGCCCATGTCCAGCATCTGGTCGGCTTCGTCCAGCACCACCTGCGTGGTCTCGCCCAGGCGGATAATCCCGGTCGACATGTGGTCGAGCAGGCGGCCCGGCGTGGCGATGACGATATCGACGCCGCCGGAAAGCTTCAACGCCTGCGGCCGCGGGTTGGCGCCGCCGATCACCACAGCATGGGTGCAGCGCATGTAGCGGGAGTAGCTGCGGATGTTGTCGGCGATCTGCACCGCCAACTCCCGCGTCGGCGCCAGGATCAGCGCGCGGCAGGTCTTGGGGGCAGGGCGCCCCTCCATCTCCGCCAGCCGGTGCAGCATCGGCAGTACGAACGCGGCGGTCTTGCCGGTGCCGGTCTGGGCGATGCCGACAAGGTCACTACCGGTCAAAACCGCCGGGATGCCTTTGATTTGAATAGGGGTGGGTTGGGTATAGCCTTCGGCTGTGACAGCACGAAGCAACGGCTCGGCAAGGCCGAGTTGATCGAATGAGGTCAAAAGATTAAGTCTTTCTGCTGGCGCTTCGCACTTGGCGAAAAGCACCGGGCACAGGAATTGGACGCTTGCGTAGACCGGCGTCCGTAAATATCCGTGGATGAATGCGCTGTCTTGAACGACGTGCGGGCCTGCCCAACGACTGTTGCGGCTTGGCCTCTGTCAAAGCGGCGTCACTGTCTACGCGCGGAATACGAACAGACGTAGACCATAAGCTCCGGCGGAACACAAGCGAAATCGCCTGCGGCGGAATTGCGGACGTTTCACAATCGGTTGTCTGCCACCGCTCAGCCAAAGCGGGCAGGACAAAACTCCGCAGCGGCGCTATTCTGAGCAACTATCGGAAAGATTATCAGGACCAGCCGCATGGGTTCGTACGTCCTCGCCATCGATCAAGGCACCACCTCCAGCCGCGCGCTGCTGTTCGACGCAAACTTGCGCATCGCCGGCCGGGCGCAGCAAGAGTTCCCGCAGCACTACCCACGCTCCGGCTGGGTCGAGCACGAACCGCAGGATCTCTGGCAATCGGTGCTGGATACCTGCCGCAAGGCGATGGCTGAGGCTGGTGCTACCGCATCCGCCATCGCCGCCATCGGCATCACCAATCAGCGCGAGACCACCCTGGTCTGGGATCGCGCGACGGGGCAGCCGATCCACCGCGCCATCGTCTGGCAGGACCGCCGCACCGCCGACACCTGCGCCGCCCTCAAAGCGTCGGGTCACGAGGCCATGGTCAGCCAACGCACCGGCCTGCTGCTCGACCCCTACTTCTCCGCCACCAAGCTCGCGTGGCTGCTGGATCAGGTCGAGGGCGCGCGCGTCGCGGCGGAGGCGGGGCGGCTCGCCTTTGGCACGGTCGACACCTACCTGCTGTGGCGGCTGACCGGCGGCAAGGTGCACGCCACCGACGCCACCAACGCCAGCCGCACCGTGCTCTACGACATTCACAAGGGCGAGTGGAGCGACGAGTTGCTGAGCCTCTTCCACATACCCCGTCCGCTCCTGCCAGAGGTCCGCGACAGCGCCGCCGCGTTCGGCGAGACCGAGCCCTCGCTGTTCGGCGCCGCCATCCCGATCTGCGGCATCGCCGGCGACCAGCAGGCGGCAACGGTCGGCCAGGCGTGCTTCCGGCCAGGCATGCTGAAATCCACCTACGGCACCGGCTGCTTCGCCCTGATGAACACCGGCGAGACGCCCGTGCCCTCGCAGAACCGGCTACTGACCACCATCGCCTATCAGTTGAACGGCCAGCCGACCTACGCGCTGGAGGGCTCGATCTTCGTCGCCGGTGCGGCGGTGCAATGGCTGCGCGACGGCCTCGGCATCATCGAAGACGCCGCGCAATCCGGCCCGCTCGCGGCCGCCGCCGATCCGGAGCAGGACGTCTATCTGGTGCCCGCCTTCGTCGGCCTCGGCGCGCCCTATTGGGATGCGGAGTGCCGCGGCGCACTCTACGGCCTGACCCGCGCCACCGGCCCCAAGGAATTGGCCCGCGCGGCGCTGGAGAGCGTCTGTTACCAGACCCGCGACCTGGTCGAAGCGATGCGCGCCGACTGGGCCGCATCCGGCCAGGGCAGGGCAGGGGAGACCGTACTGCGCGTCGACGGCGGCATGGTCGCCAGCGACTGGACCATGCAACGCCTCGCCGACCTGCTCGACGCGCCCATCGACCGCCCGCACGTGCTGGAAACCACAGCCCTCGGCGCCGCCTATCTGGCCGGCATGCAGACCGGCTTCTACCCGGACCCCACCACCTTTGCTCGACAATGGTCCCTAGAACACCGCTTCGAGCCACAGATGCTCGCCTCCGAACGCACCCGCAAATACACCGGCTGGCAAGACGCCGTGCGCCGAACCCTCTCTTAGGGGCTCCCCGGCTTAGAGTGTTCCCCGGAAGCGCAACCGCGCTATCCGGGGCCTCCCTAAGTCCCCCTCCACCGTCACCCGCCGTCACCCGCGAATCCGCGCAGCGGGCGAAGCAACCCAGCCCCTCTGTTCCCCGGAAGCGCGACAGCGCTATCCGGGGCCTCCCTCAATCCCGCGCCCACTCCCCTCAAGCCCGCTGCGTCAACCCCGCCAACCCCGCCACCACCATCGCCGCCAACACCCACCCCAGCAGGCTGTGAGCCGCAAAGTAGAGCGTCTGCCAGTCATGCAAACTCTCGCTCAGCGTAACGCTCAACCGCGGCACCAATTCGGCGAACGGTATCAACCGATCCACGCTCGCCGCGAGCTTCCAGAGCGGATTATCCGTTGGCAGCGGCGCCTTGGTCGGGAAATCGAGGACAGCGGTCCCAGCCACCGCCAACCCCACAAACCAACCGCCCGCCGCGGCCGCAAATACCGTCCAATGCCAAACCCGATGGTCGCCCACAACACCCAGAGCCAAATCCTATGCAAAGCCCCCCGCGGCGCATCCCGCTCGCGCTTGCGCGCGGCGTAGAGCACCGAGTTCGCCTTCGCTGGATATCCGGCCTCTTGCAGCAGCCGAGCAATCATTTGATAGGGCTGCGGCGAAAACCGCTCTTTCGTCCCACGCGCCAGCCAGTCCACCCAGTACGAGGCAGGGCGCGCCAATACGTCGGAGGCGTCGTCGTCACCGCGATAGCCGCCGAGTATTTCGATTCGGCAGCCGGAGAGATCGAGAGTTTTCGGCCAAGCGTCCATGCCGTCGCCGTGCGCGTCCTGCAGCGCGCCCAGGCGCGCATTGCATAAGATCAACCCCGCCCGCTCGCCCCATCGCGGCACCGGCCAGTCGCTGCTAGCCAGATGCAATTCGCCGATAACCTCGGCCCCGGTCATATCGACCAGGGCCAGCCAGGTGCTGCCGCAAAGTTGAAGTCCGCCACCGATCTTGGCGTGTACTAGATCGATCGGGCCGCCAAAGTGCGCCTTGTCGCGGAGGAACAAGTTTTGCCCCACCTCTAACCCCTGCATCTCCACCTCCGCCTCGAAGCGGGAGCCGATAGCGGATAAGTGGCCGCCGACCTTGGCGCTGCGGAGCGTCACATCGCCGCCAAAGTAGGCTTCGTTGCTGAGGAACAGGTCCTGCCTCACCTTCAACCTCTCCATAATCACCTGCGCTTCGAAGCGAGAACCGTCTAACGACAACATGCCGCCGAGCTCGGCGCTGCGGAGCGTCACGTCGCCGCTGAAGTGCGCCTTCTCACTGAGGAACAAGTCTTGTTCCACTTCCAAGCCCTGCATATCCACCGTCGCCTCGAAGCGGGAGCCGGCGGCGACAAGTTGGCCACCGACTTTGGCGCCGGTGAGCGTCACGTCGCCGCCGAAATGAGCCTTGTCGCCTAGGAATAGGTCTTGCCCCACCTCCAGCCTTTCCAGATTCAGTGCCGCCTCAAAGCGGGAACCGTCTAACGACAATATGCCCCCGAGCTTGGCGTAGCTCATCTCTATCGGCCCGGTAACCCGCGACCGCTCAAGCCACACGTCCCACGGCATATCCGCCCGATGCCAATCCAGCGAGAGCTCGTCCTCCTTCGGTAATAGCCCGCCCATGATCCCAATGCCCTTGCGGTGCACGTGCTCGCGCCAGGGCGGCTCGATGATGGCTTCGAGGAACCTCCGCCGCAGCGTCCGCCGCTCGTCCCAGTCTTCCGGCTTGGCCGGGTCGGCCACCTCGCCCAGCTTTCCGTTAAAGTCGGCGACCGCGCCCGCCTGGATTTGCTTCCAGGCCCAGCGTTCGGCCTCGGTCCAGTCTTCGTGCGGGTCTATGGTCATAGCTGGCTCCCCTTAGGCGTTGTCGCGTTACGGCCATTGCATAGGACCCTCGCGCGGCTGACAAGTGCTCTCCGGCGCTTGCATAAAGGATATAAATCCTATACACTGTAACCTCGTCTTTGCGAGACCGCGGAGCGGGCGTGGCAATCCAGCGGCCCCGAGCCCAAAAACTCTGGATTGCCACAACCGGATTGCATCCGGTCCAACAAAGACGGCGAGGGGGTATGTTGAGGTTTGTTAAGCTTCCAAGCAATACCGTCATAACCTACTGAAATACAATAATTCACCCCCTCGCACCCTCACCAAAACCCCCCATAACCACCGCCATCCTGCCAATGCAACAGAAGCTCGATCTGATCACCTTCCACACGGGCCACGATCTCGTTGAGAACAGCGCGGAGGATCCGCTTGCGCGTCGCGGCGGTGGC
>CAXBDI010000071.1:0-20169 GCA_963974445.1 uncultured Alphaproteobacteria bacterium | reverse complement strand
GGGCCACGTCGATGTCATCGAACAGATGACCATCGTCGCTCGCGGCGGGCTTGACCCACGCCTCGGTGACACAAATCCGCAGCCGCTCCCGTGTCAGCCCTTCGATCCGCGTCAGGACTTCGTGCTCTTTCATCATGATGTGCGTCCCTTCCAAGTCTGCCGCGGGTCATAGGCATGGTCTTCGCGCCAGGTTTCGATGCAGGATTTCAGCGCGTCGTCGACCGGATCGGGCAGCACGATCTTCAGCTTGACCAGCAAATCGCCGTCGCTGCCGCCGGACTTCGTTTGCGAGCGGCGGACGCCCTTGCCCTTGAGCCGCAGCACTTTGCCGCTGTCCGAGCCGGGCGGGATTCGCAGGTTGACGCGGCCGGCCGGCGTCGGCACCTCCACCGATGCGCCGAGAACCGCCTCGTCGATGGAGATCGGCAGTTCCAGTTGGATGGTGTCGCCGTCGCGTTCGAAGATCGGATGCGGCATGACCGCAATCTCGATCAGCGCGTCGCCGGGCGGGCCGTCGTTCAGGCCGGGTTGGCCACGGCCTGCCAGACGCAGGGTTTGACCGTCGGCGACCCCTGGCGGAATGCTGATATCGAGCGTGGCGCCGTCCGGTGTAGTAACGCGGCGCTTGCCACCGTTGACCGCCTCCAGGAAATCGACCTGCAGATGATAATGCAGGTCGGCGCCGCGAAAGCGAAACCTGCGGCCGCCGGTGCCATCGCCTCCGGCCCGCTGCCCGAAAGCCTCAGCAAACAGGTCGCTGAGGTCCTCGAAGCCGCCCTCCGGTTGATAGCGGTTCTGGCCGCCGGCGTCGGCATAATTCCGATAGTATTGGCGTTCCGGCCGTTCCGCGCCCGTCGCGTCGATCTCTCCCGCATCGAAGCGGCGGCGGCGTTCCGGATCGCGCAGCAGATCGAAGGCCGCCGACACTTGCTTGAAGCGGGCCTCGGCGCTCGCGTCGCCCGGATTCAGGTCGGGGTGCAGCTTCTTCGCCAGATCGCGGTAGGCCTTCTTGATGTCAGCGTCGCTCGCCGTGGGCGAGACGCCCAAAACCTTATAGGGACTGGCTTCCTGTGTTTCCGCATTCACGTTATGCCCTCCATCGTGATCGATTGCATTGTATCGGCACCTAATCTTGCTGCGGACAGGGAATCACGGAACCGCAGCAGCGCATAGCCGAAAAATATGGAACCGGTTCCGGTGATCGCCAGAAGCTGCGGCCAAACATTTTCGACGCGCCGCCTGCCGCCGCTGTCTGCATCGAGGCCGGCGACAGGTCGAACACCTTCACCCGCTGGCTGCTTTTGGCAAGATTGCGCGACGGCGCTCACCCATATTGCCGGCGCCGATGAATGCTGTATGGGTCTTAATTTTGTTCCGTTGCAAGACAATGAGGCGGCCATAGCTGGCGATGCGTTAGGGCAATGGCGTGTAGACTTCGAACTCGACCCGCCGGTTGATGCTACCGGCTCCCTGAATGAAGGACAGCGGTTTGGCGGCGCCGCGGCCGACGGCAGCCAGGCGCTCGCGCGGCACACCGGCGGCGATCAGGTCGCCGATGACAGCCAAAGCCCGGTCGAGGGAGGCTTTGTCCTGGCCGCGCTCGCTACCGGTAGCGTCGGAATAGCCGACCACCCGCAGGTTAAACTCCGGCGGCCAGTCCTTGAATACCTGGGCAATTGCCTTGAATTGCTCTGCAGCCAGACCAGGGTCGGTGTATTCGGTGTCGCTGGTGAAATGAACTATGCGCTGGCTGAACCAGGATTGAATGATATTTGGTGCGAACTGGTTCTGGAGAGCATTGACCCGGGCGACAAGCGCCTGAATTCGGTCTTCCAGTTGACCGCCAGGCACAGGCACGGGCGCAGTGTCGGGCACCGGCGGCGGTGCAATCAACAGGACGTCGATGGCCCGGTCCGGCAGCCCGGCAGCCAGGGCGCTTTCCACCCATTCGGTCAGGTTGCGGTCGCTGACGATGCCGCGGACGACGATCCGATCGGCCTCAGCGTCATACCGCAGGTTCAGCGGCAGGCGCGCCAGGCGCGGGTCCTGGTCTATCACTGCCTGAGCCGAGGCTAGGATCGCAGCCTCGCGCCGCGCTTCCCAATAATGCAGCCCTGCCCAGGCGATCAAGACGGCCAGCGTGAGCGCCAGCACGGCATAGCCGAACCAGGGCTTTGCCTTGGGTTTCGGGTCACCGGGCGCCATTCCGAACGCGGTGCGGCAGCGCGCCTCCAGGTCGCGCGCCAGATTGGCGGAGAGGATCGGTCCGGGCGGTTGGTTGCCCAGCGCGGCAACGGTCTCGCGCCAACGGTCGGTAAACTCCTGGAAAATCCATCCGATTTCGTTGCCGATCGCCTGACCGTGCCTGCCTTGTACGGCGACGATCCAGGTCAAGCCATCGCCGTGCACCCGCCATGCAGGCGTGCTAGAGGCGTGGATCAGCGTCGGTTCGCTGGCAGTGAGCACTGGATTGTCGGCCTCGGCATCGAATTGCCGGGTGCGCGCTGCCGAGAAATCGCTGAATACCGCAGTACCCGACGGATCGTGGAACAGGACCGCGCCTTCCAGCCAAAGACCGCCCCCCACCTGAGCGGAGCCGACAGGCTGGCGCGTGAGGACGGCGTTGCCCCGCCTTGCCCAGACCAGCGGCGATGCGACCGTATCGATCCCGCGCGCCAGCCCGGCGATTGCACCGCCAAAGCCAGCCGCGACCAGCCGCCGGGCTTGTGGCAGCAGGGCGTCCGCAATGCGGTGTTTCTGGCGCGGGATCTCCTGTGCGACGGTCTCCACCACCAGTGGCGCAAGCGCCTCGGCAACCCGGTCGTGGTCCTGTACGCCAGCCTTGCGCAGAACGTCGACGATCACCCGGCGCACGCTCTCCGCCAACGCAGCGTCGTCGCCGAAGCGCTGCACCAAATCGCGAAGCTGCGCCAATTCCGCGCCGAGCAACGCTTCCTTCAGGCGCTGTTCCTCACCCGGATCATTGGACCGCCCCCGGTCACTCATGCGTTGGAGCCGTCCACCTTGCGGTGATCCAACCGGTCGGCAACCATGTTGAGGTTCGCCCGCAGGCTGGCGACGCGTTCGTTTGCCTGGCGTTCGATCGCATCCAGGCTCTCGCGCAGCTTGCGCTCGGCCTCGGTGACCTGGTCGGCGATTTGCCGCTGCTCCGTATCCTGATCGCGCCGTAACGCCGCCAAACCTTCGTCGAGGCGGGTCGATAGGGTATCCATCTGGGCGGATAGCCGGTCGGCCAATTGATCGATCCGGTCAGACAGGTCCCGGCGGACGGCCTCCAGATTCTCTGCCGATTCCGCTGCCTGACGAGAAACGCTTGCCTCGATCTGGCTGAACCGGCTGCTTTGGTCGCGCTGGTGGGCGCCAAAAAGGATTTCCCGAACCTGCTCCAAATTACCTCCGGTTTCTTCCTTGGCCATTAGCTGCTCCTCCTGATGCTGAAAATCAGCCACGATATCAGCACAGTCATAGCTGATCTCAGGCCGCCGGGCGATGGTTTATGGAAGGACCAAAAACGCATGAGTTATAATCGATTCCTCTGCTCTCAGCCTTGGGCCGGCCAGGCGCGGTGCTCGTCGTCGATGATGAAGACGTGGCGATGACGGCAATCCTTGCCGGTAGCGGTTTGCAGGTGCGGATGATCGAACGGTAGATCGGGGTGCTCGTGCTCGACCTCCTGCGGGTCGCCCTTGGGCCAAACCCTAACCGCAACCGTCACTCCGACAAGCGCGATGCAGCCGAGTAGTAGCATGGCGACAGGCAACCCAAATGTTTCGCCCACCCAACCGGCGACGGGATAGGTGACCAGCCAGCAGGCATGCGACAAAGCGAACTGCGCCGCGAAGACGGCAGGGCGATCCTCCGCGTGCGCCGAACGGCGGAGCAGCCGCCCCGAAGGGGTGAGAACAGTCGAGTAAAGTATCCCGCTCGCCGCCCAGGCCGTGAGGAAGGCGGACCATCCCGGTAATCCACTCGATAGCCACCAGATCGCGTGTCCGAGAGTAAGGAGCGCCAGAAGAATCGCCGCGAGCACCATAACCCTTCGATCGGAAACCTGTTCCAGCAGCCGGGGTAGTGCGAGCGCCGCAACCATCGAGCCCGCGCCGAAGGCGGCAAGCGCCGTCGCGACCTCCGCCTCCGAGGCAGCATAGCCAGAGCGGACGATGACGACGGTATTGACGATTACAAACGCGCCCGCCGCGGCTGCGGCTAGGTTCAGCGAGAGCAATCCCCGCAGGCGCGGCGTTGCGAGATAGATGCGCCCACCCCGGGTTAATCGGTCGAGAAAACCTCTCGCCTTCGCCGGCGGTTTCCGCGCCGGAAGTATCGTTAGCCAGACCAGAGCGGCCGAGCCGAGGAACCCAGCCACTGTCCCACCGAACAGCCAGTGATAGCCCATCACTAGCAGGAGCAGCCCCGCGAGCGCCGGGCTGATTAGGTTCTCAAGATCGTAGGCGAGGCGCGAGAGCGACAGCGCCTTCGTGTACTCGGTCTCGTCCTCCAGGATGTCCGGGATCACCGCCTGAAAGGCGGGCGTAAAGGCCGCCGAGGCGGCCTGGAGTACGAAGATCAGGACATAGATCTGCCAGATCGCATCGATGAACGGGAGGAAAAGCGCAACTGAGGCGCGGACAAGATCGGCCCCGATCAGAACCGCCTTGCGCGGCAACTTCTCAGTGATCGCATTGGCAAGCGGCGCGATGCCAACATAGGCGATCATCTTGATCGCAAGCGCCGTTCCGAGTACGGCCCCAGCCCGGTCGCCCGCGAGATCATACGCCAGCAGGCCGAGCGCGATCGTCAGCAACCCAGTGCCGACGAGGGCAATGGCCTGTGCGGCGAAAAGCTTCGCATATGCGGGGTGTGTCAGCACTTCGAGCATCGACGCACTCTGGCGATTTATGGCGCTGGATTGGCGAGAAAGAACGGTTCGAATGCCACGCGGCGGTTGGCGTTGCCGCTGGAATCGTCGTTGACTGCCCGGTCTTCGGTCGACCGACCGACTGCGACCAGCCGCTCTGCCGGAATGCCCAGCCGGACGAGGGCGTCGCGGATCGCGTTGGCACGTTTTTGCGACGTAATGCGGTTCGAGGACTCCCCCGACCCGTCGAAATCGGTATAGCCGACGATCCTGAGGCCGATATCCGAGCCGGCCTCCAACAACCAGGCCGCGACCGTGCGCAACAAGGCCTCGGCCTGAGCGGATTCGGCGTAGCGGTCGCCTTCCGAGAACTGCACGACGCGGCCGGCCAGGTTGGCGGAAAGGCGCCAGATCGGCGGTATTTGGCGTTCCCGCCACTGCGCCAGATCGGCCTCCAGGGCAATTCGGGTATTTTCCAGGTCGTCGGCGATGCCGCCCTCATGCGCACGAAGGTCGCCGATTTGCCGGGACAGAGCCTGCATCTGCTCATCCAACGTGCCGAGCGCGGCGATACTGGCTTGCTCCAGATCGCCGACCCGCTGCTGCAAGCTCGAGTTTGGAGAGAGAGCAACCGGTGTGCCGTCCGGAATAGCCTGTTTCAGTTGCGCGGACCGCCCCGACTGGCTCGCGGCCGCCATCGCATCGGCAACCGCTGCCTTCAGGCTTTGCATTTCGGCCTTGAGCGCCGCCAGGTCGGCTTGCGCGACGGTATGCTGCGGCATTGCGTCGGCGACGCGCTGCACTTCACTCTGGAGCGCCGCTAAATCAGCTTGCGCGGCCGCATCTTTCGGCATCGCTTCGGCCAAGCGTCCAACCTCGCTCTGAAGCGCTTCGATGACGGCGGTTTGCGCGGCTCCTAGTTCTTGGTTGCGTTGTCCCAGACGGGTCTCAGTTGTGGCAATCAGTGCTTCGACGTCGTTCAGCGCTGCGGCAACCGTAGACTGACGGACGGCGGCTTCGGCAGCCAGTTCGGCTTTCAGGGCCGCAAGCGCCTCCGCTCGGTCAGTGGGAACCGCCTGAAGTGCGCTCGAAATCCGCTGCCGCTCCGCATCGCGGGCGGCGCTATTGGCGGCTACCGATTCGCCGAGACTTTCGAAGCGCCGGGCCGTCTCCCTCAGAGCCGCATCCAGGCGAGACGTCTCGGCAGAAAGCGCGGCATCCGCGCCGGCAAGTGCGCCCGAGAGGCTTTCGAGCCGTTGCTCGAACGGCTCCAGCGCGGCGGCTACCGTATCTTTGTCCACGGCGATAGACGCCACAGCAGCCACGGCATCTTGCACAGCCTGCAAGTCCTCGCGGACCAGGCTAAGCGCGGCGGTCATCTCTTCGACGCTTGCCGCCGAACCGGCCTCCGTGAGCGACCGCTCCTCGATCGCCGAGACCGCGGCGGCCAGGTCGGCAATTTCGCGGGCGAGCGCCTCCTCCGCCCGCACAAATCCGCGGGAGAGGCCGGCGGTGACGGCATTCATCCGCTGGGCTTCGGCGGTCTGATTCGACTCCAGCGCAGCAACGCGGGCAGTCAAGCTGGCCGGCGTCGGACCAAGCCGCAGCCATTTCCCAGCCGACACCCACAGTTTCGCTTGGGTTGCTGCAGGTTGCTGCGACAGCCAGGCGCCGCTACCAACCGCCACCAACAGCAACGCGACGGCGGACCAGGTTACGATCCGGCGGCCAGTCGACGTCCGCTTGGCCGGAGCGAGCCGTTCCAATGCCGTGCGCAAGGCCGCAAGTTCGGAGGGCGACGCGCGTTCCAATGCCATCGCCAGACTCTGGGTCAGGCCATCGGCGCGTTTGCCGGGATCGCGCAGCCGGGCCTCGAAGTCGGCAGTATGTGCCTCCAGCCGAGCGAGCGCTGCCCGTTCCTCGCCAAAGAGGATGGCTTTCAACTCCTGCTCAGGGGTCAGTTTGAGGCGCTCGTCTTCGTCCATAACACCGGTCATCATCGATTACGCGGACTCTCCATGCCATGAATTCGGCTAAAAATCCAAGGGTGGCTTGATCGCAAGCGCCACAGCGCATCTAATCGCGGTAGTCAAACACCCGGAGGAACCCATAATATGGATATCAGACTAGATGGCCGCACGGCGATCATCACTGGCGGCAGCAAGGGCCTTGGCTTGGCAATGGCGACCAAGTTCGCCGAATCGGGCGGAACCGTTGTGCTCGCTGCCCGCGACGCCGCCGTCTGTGCCGAGGCCGAGACCTCGATCAACGGCAAGGTTCAGGGCGCGGCCAAGGCGATCCCAACCGACGTCACCGACCCGGTGCAATGCCAGGCGCTGTATGACGGCGCCTGCGCACAGTTCGGCAAGGTCGACATCCTCGTCAACAACGCCGGCCAGTCGCAGACCGGCAAGTTCGAGGAGATCACCGACGAAATCTGGGAAGCCGACATCGCGCTGAAACTGATGGCGCAGGTCCGCATGAGCCGGCTGTGCCTGCCCGGAATGAAGGAGCGGCGTTGGGGCCGGATCATCAACGTGCTGAACGTTGGCGCCAAGGCGCCGCGCGCCGGTGGTGCACCGACCGTCGTCACCCGCGCCGCCGGCATGGCGCTCAGCAAGGTGCTGGCTGGCGAAGGCGCACCTTTCAACGTGCTGGTCAATGCCATAAACACCGGAATTCTGGTCTCCGACCAATGGGTGCGCCGCTACGAGGAGGGGAGTAAGAAGCAGTCGTTCGAGGAGTTCATCGCCGGCATGGGCAAGAATGTGCCGTTGGGCCGAATGGGCGATGCGGAAGAGTTCGCCAACCTCGCCTGTTTCCTCGCGAGCGATGCGGCTTCCTACATCACCGGCACCGCCATCAATGTCGACGGCGGCTCCAGCCCGGTGGTCTGACCGGCTGACGGCTACTCACGCAAGCGTTCGCTGACAACGGTCCGATTTTCAGTTGGTATCGCGCCCCTGAACCCAAGCGCGGAGAGCGGAACCGATGCGGATTATTTGGATTGTGTTGGCAGCCCTGTTGAGCGGCTTGCCATTTACAGCGTCAGCGAACCAGAACCCCGACGCCGATGTGTTGCATATGCAGGCCTTCTGCGAGTGGGAAGCCTGGTGCGTGAAACGCCATGCGGAGCCGCAACCGGATTGCTTTGTCGTCAACGCCGCCGTCTACCGGCCACGGCCGAACTTCGCCGCGATCGTGCTGCGCTTCTACCCACCGGTGCTCGGGCGAACCAAGCCCGGTGTCGTGCTCGGCATGGAGGGGCAGAGCCTGCTGGCCCGCGGCTATGCGCGGGTGGATGGGGAGGATGTGGTTGCGGCCACCGACTGCCTGTTGCCAGGCACCTGCACCCTCGGCGACGATGCGGCGGCGCGGTTGATCGACCGGTTCTCGAACGGCGAGGCCGTCGCGTGGCGGCATTACGACTATGGCACCGACCCGGTCGACATCGAGATGGATTTGCACGGGTTCGCCAAAGCCTTCGAGCGGGCTATGGAATGGGCAAAAGCGCTTTAGGCTGCTGCCGCTTCCGCCGCGGCGGGCCCGTCGAGGAGGTGATCGAAGAAGCGCGTCGTCCACCTCTCCATTATGGGATCGCATATCGGGTAGTCGATCAACTGATCTTCCCGGCTTTGCGCGCCTGGCATGTGCAACATATGACCGCCGCCGAGGCTCCAGCGCTCCATGATTTCCGGCGTGACTTCCGGATGGAACTGGACACCAAATGCCTTGCGGCCATAGCGAAACGCTTGGCTTGGGAAATGCTCGTTCGTCGCGAGTAGCTCCACGCACCGCGGTAGGTCGAAACCGTCCCGGTGCCATTGGAACATCTTCATCGGGCCCTCGAAAAACTCCCGGCCTGCTTGCGTCGGGCGGATCGGTGCATAGCCGATCTCCACCCGTCCCTCCGGATGCGGCCACACCCGGCCACCGAGCACCCGCGCCAGCATCTGTGCGCCGAGGCAAATGCCGAGGAACGGCTTACCCGCCTCCAGCATCCGCGGCATCCAATCGAGCTCGTGACGGATCGCCGGGATATGGCAATCCAGCGCGCACATCGGCCCGCCCAGCATGATCACCGCCGCATATGGAGACAGGTCGTCGGGCAGAGCCTGACCGATATTCGGACAGCGAATGTCCAGAGGGTAGCCCCGCTTCATCAGCATATGCCCCACCCGACCGGGATAGGACAGGCGCTGATGGACGATGATGAGAATTGGTTCACGCATAGCCGTCAAAAATAGTTACAAATTCCGCTTCAGGCAATGGCCGTGAGGTCGCGGACGGCTCGTGCAAAGCTCCTGTACAGCGCTAATGGTATGAGCGAAACAAAGGAGCCCTGCCCGGATCGTCGTTGAGACACCATCGCCGCAACAGGCAATTGCGAGGAGCCGAAGGCGACAAAGCAACCCAGATAAACGCGTGTGCGGGTTACAGTATTTCCTGGCGCGCTTCGCCTTCGACTCGCGATTACGCCAGAATATATAACAAGGTTCTCAAAGTCTTCTCTGATTGGGGTCGTTGAGGTCAAGCTGTTCCTGCGTTTTTTTCCGGACGTCGTTTGCGTAGGTCACACGCTCCTCTTCGCGGTCGGCGTCCGTCTTTGTTCTGGCGGAACCGCCGCATGATGGGGTCAGGAGAGCGAGGCGCCTCAATCTGTTTCACGACTTTGCCGGGATGCGCCCGACAGGCTCTGGCCTCTAAACGAGGTCGCCTTGCCCATCGTCCCCACGGGAACGATCCGGATATCGCCCTTTCGGACGAAAGTTTCAGTTCTTTGCGTCTTCGATATTTCCTCGCCGGTTACGGCGCCGCCTCATAAAGCGCTGTGCACGCGAGCTCGTCACCGCAGCGGCTGACCCGCCCCTGTATGCCGGTCTCACCGGACAGGTAGCGCGACGGCGTCAGCCCCAGATGCGCCCCGACATTCCGCGATCGCCTGAAACGGTCCGGCCGGTCGATCGTGACGCGGAAGGTGAGCGCGGTGATCGGCCCGACGCCGGGAACACTCATCAGCCGCCGGCAGACCTCCTCCTTGCGCACGACATGCTCGGATTTCGGAACGGCTACTCGGTGACTTCGCCGTCCGGGCTTTCGCCGGGGTCGCCAGCGGGGCGGCGGTCTTCGCGGCGGTCGCGGCGGTCGTCGTCGGGCAGGGTACCCAGTTCCTCGAAGTCGATGTCGGGATCGAAGGTGAAGCCGGCGTCATCCTGCTCGATGGTGCCGCCGGTTGCCTGAATTTCGGCCTCTTCCGCGGTGCGGGCGACGTTGGCGCTGACGGTGATCGTCACTTCCGGGTGCAGGGCGACGCGCACTTCGTGCATGCCCAATTCCTTGATCGGACGCTCCAGCAGCACCTGACGGGCGTTGATGGTGTAACCGGCTTCCTGCACGGATTCGGCGATATCGCGGCCAGTCACGGAGCCATAGAGTTGGTTGGTGCCGCCCGCCTGGCGGATCAGCGTGACCACCAGCCCTTCCATACGGGTGGAGAATTCTTCCGCCTCCTCCTTGCGCTTGAGGTTTTCGGCCTCAAGCTGGGCGCGGCGGCCTTCGAACACCTTCAGGTTGTCCTTGGTCGCGCGCAGAGCCTTGCCCTGCGGCAGCAGGAAGTTACGGGCAAAGCCGGGTTTCACCCGAACCACATCGCCCATCTGGCCGAGGCGCTCGACCCGCTCCAACAATACGATCTCAATCATCTCGACAACCCTCCATCAGGTATTTTGCGGGCCCGCAAGACGGGCGCGAAGACGAACCAGCGGCTCTGCGAGCCCCACGGCAATGACGGCCAGCGCGATCCAACTGAGCAGGATCAACAGGCCGTAGAACAGGCCGATGCCCAGCGGCCCGAGGCCCCAATGGGCGACCAGCGCGTGGATGACGCTCAAGCCCTGGAAGAATAGCGGGTAGGCCAGCACGATCGCGATATTGATCGCGCTCAATCCCAGATCGCCGGGCAGCAGCATGCCGGCGAGCGCAAACGCGGCGAAGGCGGCGGCCCAACGTTGGCCGACCGCCACGTCCGCGAGCCGCGGGTTCGGCCGCAGGTTACGGCCGGTGCGGCGGACGATCATCTGCGCCAGCAAACCGTTCAGCGTCGTCATGATCATCCAGGACCAGGCGACGATGCCGGGCAGCAAAATAGCAATGCTGCTGACGGACTCGGCGTCCATCATGGCCGGACCTTCGCCTTGAAAGGCTTCGACCATGGCTTGCAGGAAGGCAACGATGCTCGCTTGAAAACCGCCGGCGAACAACTCCAGCGAGAGGGCGATCAACGCAATGCCGCCACCGGACCACAGCGCCAGGCCTTGCAGCATGTAGCCGGGCGGATACCAGTAGACTTGGCCATCGCTCCCGGTTCGATTGCGCAGCGCCAAGCCAACCAGCAATACCGTCGGCAAGGCATGGGAGACACTGTAGAGCAACCCCGGGAATAGGCCGCCGAATGCGATGATGCCGACGGCCGCGCTCGCCGCAGCCGCTAAAAGGGCCGTTGGCCCGAACATCAGGCCGACGGCGAATAGCGGCACCATCGCCACATAGGCCAGAAAGATGCCCAGAAACCCGCCGCTCAATGCCGCTGCATACAGCAGCGCACTGCTGAGACCGAAGGCCAGCGCAAGCGGAAGTTGACGAAGCATGCGGTTAGGCCATTCCTGAACCGGGCGCGGCGGTCATCGGTTGCCGTCGATGCGGCAACCGGGCCGCGGAGCGTCCTAGTCGATCACGTAAGGCAGCAAGCCAATGAAACGGGCGCGCTTGATCGCCTCGGCCAGCACGCGCTGCTTCTTCGAAGAAACGGCGGTGATGCGGCTCGGCACGATCTTGCCACGCTCGGAGATGAACCGTTGCAGCAAGCGCAGGTCCTTATAGTCAATGGTCGGCGCATTCGGGCCAGAGAACGGGCACGACTTGCGACGGCGGAAAAATGCGCGGCGGGCTGTAGCTGCCATGATCAATCGTCTCCATCATTTGTGACGGCGGCCGGAGATTCGTCACGCGGCGGACGCTCCCTGGTCTCACGCGGCGCATCGCCGTCATCACGGCTACGGCGGTCGCCACGATCGCCTCTGTCACCACGATCGCCGCGGTCGCCACGATCACCTCTGTCGCCGCGATCGCCACGCTCTCCCCGGTCGCCGCGCTCACGCTGTTGCAGCATGGCGGACGGGCCTTCTGGAATCTCGTCGATCTTGATCGACATGTAACGCAGCACGTCTTCGGAGATGCGCATCTGACGCTCCATCTCCATCAACGCCGCCGGTGGGCAGTCCAGGTGCATCATGACGTAGTGGCCACGGCGGTTCTTGTTGATGCGGTAGGTCAGCGTACGCAAACCCCACATCTCCCGCTTCACCAACGATCCGCCGTTGGCTGCAATCAACTCGCCATAGGTATCCGCCATCGTCTCGACCTGAGCGGTCGACATGTCCTGGCGGACAATAAAGATAGTCTCGTAGTACGGCATTCCCCGATCCCGGCGATCCGGCCTGAAGCCGTCCGCGCATGCTCAAGTGATAATCTCCGCGGCCTTGGATTTGGCTGGGTTTGCCGCTGCATCGCCCGGAAATCCGAACGGCGGTCATGCCCGTTTCCACCTCATCCGACCCCATTACGGTGGGACCAGCGCTGGCGGAAGCCGCCCTTATACCTATTTTAGCCCCCGGTGCAAGGCCGGAGTGCATAAAAAATCAGAGCATTGCCTTGACAGCAGGCGCGACTGCGTTCTCTAACCTGCCGTTCAGCCTAAAATTCATCAACGACAATCAGGCGGAGGCCAGAACGCAGATGGTGCGCGCGTTCGTATTTCCAGGGCAAGGTTCACAAGCGGTCGGCATGGGCCAACGCCTCGCCGAGGCGTCGCCCGTCGCCCGCGAGGTGTTCGAAGAAGTCGACGAGGCGCTGGGCCAGCGCCTGACACGGTTAATGTTCGAGGGCCCTCAGGAAGAGCTGACCCTGACGGCCAACGCCCAGCCGGCGCTGATGGCGGTTTCGGTCGCGTTGGTGCGGACGCTGGAGCGTGATGGCGGCAAGCGGCTGGCCGATGTCGCGCGGTATGTGGCAGGCCATTCTTTAGGTGAGTACTCAGCTCTGGCCGCCGCCGGCGCGCTCAGTCTGTCCGACACCGCCCGGCTGCTGCGGCTGCGTGGCGAGGCGATGCAGGCGGCAGTGCCGGTCGGTGAGGGTGCGATGGCCGCCCTGCTCGGCCTTGAGATTCCCGCGGTTGAGGAGATCGTTGCGGCCGCCTCCGCAGTCGGCGTGTGCGCGATCGCCAACGACAATACCCCCGGTCAGATCGTCGTCAGTGGCTCTGCCGCAGCCGTGCTGCGAGCCACAGAACTGGCCAAGGAAAAGGGCGCGCGCCGTGCCATCATGCTGGATGTGAGCGCGCCCTTCCATTGCTCGCTGTTGCAACCGGCCGCCGACGCGATGCTGGCCGCGCTAGCGGACATCAGGCTCGACGAGCCGGTGGTGTCGCTGATCGCCAACGTGACCGCCGCGCCGGTCACCGACCCGGAAGAAATCCGGCGGCTGCTGGTGGAGCAGGTCACGGCCACCGTGCGCTGGCGCGAATGCGTGCTGGCGATGAAGGAATTGGGTGTCGACACTCTGGTCGAAATGGGCGGCGGCAAGGTACTGACCGGCATGGTCCGCCGCATCGACCGCGAGATGACCGGCGTCTCGGTCGAAGGCCCGGATGAAATCGAAGCGTTGCTTGGCACGCTATAATAAGGAAGGGTTGCAAGCTGATGTTCAATTTGACAGGCCGCCGCGCCCTGGTCACCGGCGCGTCCGGTGGCATCGGCGCCGCCATTGCCCGGGCACTCCATGCGCAGGGCGGCGCCGTAGCGCTATCCGGTACGCGCGAGAGTGTGTTGCAGGAATTGGCCGACGAACTGGGCGGCGAGCGCACAGCCGTGGTCGCCTGCAACCTGAGCGACCCGGAAGCCGTCGATGGCCTGATCGCTCGGGCGACCGAGGCGCTGGGTGGGCTCGACATTCTGGTGAACAACGCCGGCCTGACCCGCGACGGCCTAGCTATGCGCATGAAAGACCAGGATTGGCAGGCGGTCCTGGACGTAAACCTGACCGCCGGATTCAAGCTCGCCAAAGGCGCGTTGCGCGGCATGACCAAGGCGCGGTTCGGCCGGATCATCGGCATTACGTCCGTCGTCGGCGTCACCGGCAATCCGGGTCAAGCCAACTACGCGGCATCGAAGGCCGGCATGGTCGGCATGAGCAAGGCGCTGGCCGGCGAGGTCGCAAGCCGCGGCGTCACAGTCAACTGCATCGCGCCCGGATTTATCGAAACGGCGATGACCGATGCGCTGAACGAGAAACAACGCGAGGCGATCCTGCCGCGCATCCCGGTCGGCCGGCTCGGCCGCGGCGCCGAGGTTGCGGCGGCGGCGGTCTATCTGGCCAGTGACGAGGCGGCCTATGTGACCGGCCAGACCTTGCATGTGAACGGCGGGATGGCGATGCTTTGATGCGGTGCGTATCGGGCGATCATATGCCGCGGCATGTTCCATTGGATATCCGACCATTAGGTGAGACGACTTGGCCTAGTAGGGCTTGTCAAATCATGGTAACACCCGTCGCGATTGCACCGGTGCCTCGCCGTCCGGCGCACATATTCAGACCAAATGCGCAATCGCTGACTAGTGGCTGCGCCGAACACAAACCTGTAATCGGAAATCCGAAGGCTTATAAGGACCTATATCTATGAGCGATGTTGCAGAGCGCGTTAAACAGATCGTCGTCGAGCATCTGGGCGTTGAGGAAGAAAAGGTCACCGAAAACGCTACGTTTATCGACGACCTGGGCGCCGACTCGCTCGACACCGTCGAATTGGTCATGGCCTTCGAGGAAGAGTTCGGTGTCGAGATTCCAGACGACGCCGCCGAAAAGATCCAAAGCGTCAAGGATGCGATCACCTATATTGAGGCCAATAGCTAAGGCCGGATTCGTGCATTAGCATTGTGTTCTAGATCGCCGGGAGTTTTGCGTATGCGACGTGTGGTGGTAACGGGGCTGGGCCTAGTCACGCCGCTCGGCTGCGGAGTGGACGCCAATTGGCGTCGGCTGACGGCAGGTGAATCGGGTCTGAAACGCATCGACCGGTTTAATGTCGAAGACCTGCCCAGCAAGGTCGCGGCGCAATTGCCGGAAGGTGCGACGGCAGACGGTCTCTGGAATGCCGACGATTGGGTGGAAAAGCGCGACCAGCGCAAGATCGACCCATTCATCACCTATGGCATCGCGGCGGCGCAGCAGGCGGTCGACGATTCCGGCTGGAAGCCCGACGACGAGGAGGCACGCTGCCGCACCGGCGTCATGATCGGCTCCGGCATTGGCGGCCTGAACACGATTGCCGAAACCGCATTGGTGTTGGCGGAGAAAGGTCCCCGGCGGGTCTCGCCGTTCTTTATTCCGGCGGCCCTGATCAATTTGGTATCCGGCCACGTCTCGATCCGCTTCGGCTTCAAAGGCCCGAATCACGCACCGGTGACGGCGTGCGCCACCGGTGCGCACGCGATTGGCGATGCAGCGCGATTGATCGCCCTCGACGACGCGGATGTTATGGTCGCCGGCGGCTCGGAGGCGGCGATCTGCCGGCTGGGTATTGCCGGCTTTGCCGCCGCACGGGCGCTTTCGACCGGTTATAACGACGAGCCGCAGCGGGCATCGCGACCGTGGGATGTGGGCCGCGACGGTTTCGTGATGGGGGAAGGCGCCGGTATTGTCGTGCTGGAAGAATACGAGCATGCCAAGGCGCGCGGCGCCAAAATCTATGCGGAGGTGAAGGGCTATGGCCTTTCCGGCGACGCTCACCATATCACTGCCCCGGCGGAGAATGGCGACGGCGGCTTCCGGGCGATGACAGCCGCGCTAAAGCGGGCCGATTTCTCAGTCAGCGACATCGACTATATCAACGCGCACGGCACCTCGACACCGCTGGGCGATGAGATCGAATTGGGCGCGGTGAAGCGGTTGTTCGGCAAGCACGCCTACGAACTGGCCATGTCCTCAACCAAGTCGGCTATCGGCCACTTGTTGGGCGCTGCCGGCGCGGTGGAGGCGATTTTCTCCATTCTGGCGATCCGCGACGGCATTCTGCCGCCGACGCTGAACCTGGAAAACCCGTCCGAAGGCTGCGACATCAACCTGGTGGCCAAGGTCGCGCAGAAACGGCGGGTGCGCGCAGTGCTTTCGAATTCGTTCGGGTTTGGCGGCACCAACGCCTCGCTAATCTTGGCAGAAGTCTAGCGCACGGCGGGGTCAAGCGCGTGTGGAAGCGCCTGCTGATCCTGGCCGTGGCCGCTGTGCTCGCTGCGGGAGGCGGCGCCTACTTCTGGGCCAAGCAGGCGATTGTGGCGCCCGGTCCCGGGACCGTCGATACACGCGTGATCATTGAGCGGGGCAGTGGACTCAATCAAATCGCCTGGCAACTGCATCGCGAGGGGGTGATCGCCCATCCGCGACTGTTCCTGGGTCTGGCACAGTGGCGCGGTTTGACCGCTTCGTTGAAGGCCGGCGAGTATCTGTTCCCCGCCGGCATCAGCCTGGAGGCGGCGCTGGGCCGTATCGCCCGCGGCGAGGTGGAAATCCACACGCTGACCATCCCCGAAGGCCTGACCAGCCATGCCATTCTGGAACTCTTGGCGGCGACCGAGGGCTTGACCGGCGACTTGCCGGACGATGTCGCCGAAGGGTCGCTGCTGCCGTCGACCTACGACTATCTGTGGGGTGTGGATCGCGGCGAGATCGTCCGGCGCATGCAGGCGGCGATGGCGGCGGCGGTTGCCGAAGCCTGGGAGGCGCGCGCCGAGGATTTGCCGATCGAAAGCCCGGAAGACCTGGTGACGCTCGCGTCTATCGTCGAGAAGGAAACCGGCCTTTCCGACGAGCGGGCGGAGGTCGCCGGCGTGTTCGTCAACCGTCTGCGCCTTGGCATGAAGCTGCAGTCGGACCCGACGACGATTTATGCGGTGACCGGCGGCAAAGGCACGCTCGGCCGCGGCTTGCGGCGCAGCGAACTGGCGAAAGCCAGCCCTTACAACACCTATCGTATCGATGGACTGCCGCCCGGCCCCATCGCCAACCCCGGCAAGGGGGCGCTGATGGCGGTGGCGCAACCGGCGGAGACCGACGCGCTGTTCTTCGTTGCCGACGGCAGCGGCGGCCATGCTTTCGCCACTACTCTGGCGGAGCACAGGCGCAATGTCGCACGGTGGCGCAAGATCGAACGTGAGCGGAAGGCCCAGCAGTGAGCGGAAATCGATGACCATAGCTTCGATGACAGGGTTTGCCCGCAGCCAAGGCACCGCCGGCAACTTGGCTTGGGTGTGGGAGATGCGCAGCGTCAACAACCGCGGCCTTGACCTGCGCCTGCGTCTGTCCAGCGGGTTCGAAGCACTGGATCAGCCGGTGCGCAAGCTGGCAAGCGGCGCGTTCGCCCGCGGCAGCGTCTCCATCAATCTGCAGGTGCAGAGCGCGCGTGCGGTGGCGGGTTACCGCATTAACGAGGATTGGCTGGCCACCGTGCAAAGCCGGGCGCGGCGTGTGCTGTTGCAAGGCGACGCTGGCGAATATGCGCCGATCCAACCGGACGGACTGCTGGCGCTGCGCGGCGTCATCGAGGCGGTAGATGAGGCGGGCGTGCCGGAACTGGAGGCCGGATCGCAGGCGGAGATCATGGCCGGTGCCGAAGCTGCCGTCATGGCGCTGCTGCAGGCGCGGGGCGAGGAGGGTCAGGCGTTGTTGGCTATCCTGTCGGCCCACTTCGAGCGGATTGCAGCTCTAACCGCCGCCGCCAGAGAGACAGCGGCGACGCAGCCGGAGGCGATCCAGGTGCGGCTGATGCGAGCCGTTGCCGATGTCGTCGCTGGCAACACCGCTCTGCCGGAGGAGCGGATCGCGCAGGAAGTCGCGATGCTGGCTGCCAAATCCGATATTCGCGAGGAGTTGGACCGGCTCGACGCACACACAGCGGCAGGCCGCGAGCTGATTGCCAGGGGCGAACCGTGCGGGCGCAAATTGGAATTCCTTGCCCAAGAATTTAACCGCGAGGCGAATACGCTTTGCAGCAAGTCGCAGGATATCGAGTTGACCCGCATCGGCCTCGACCTGAAAGCGACCATTGACCAAGTGCGCGAGCAGGTCGCGAACATCGAATAACGCCGCACGGGAGTTTTGCTATGGACGCCGTCCTTCGCCGCCGGGGCCTGATGCTGGTGCTATCCTCGCCATCCGGGGCCGGCAAAACCACGATTGCCCGCCGGCTGCTGGCCGATGACGATAACCTCAGCATGTCGGTGTCCGCCACGACGCGGGCAAAGCGGCCGGGCGAGGTATCCGGCGTTGACTACCTGTTCATCGACAAGGCCACATTCAATCTGATGCTGAATCGTGGCGAGTTGTTGGAACATGCCCGCGTGTTCAGCAATTTCTACGGTACCCCGCGCGCGCCGGTAGACGCGGCGCTAAGCAGTGGCCGCGACATGCTGTTCGACATCGATTGGCAGGGCACCCAGCAACTGCGCGAGGCGGCGCGGGACGATTTGGTGTCGATCTTCATCCTGCCGCCCTCGACGCGGGCGCTGGAGGAGCGGCTGAGAAAGCGCGCCCAGGACCCGCCGGAGGTGGTGGCCGAGCGGATGAGCGAGGCCGCCGACGAGATGAGCCATTGGCCGGAATACGACTATGTCATTGTCAATAGCGACATCGATTCAAGCGTGATGCAGGTGCGCGCGATCCTGACCGCGGAGCGGGCCCGGCGCGACCGGTTGCTGGGCCTGGGCGAGTTCGTGCGCGGCTTGCAAGCCGGTCACTGACTGGCCTGTCTGCGGTCGTAAGCCGCGGCGAGGCGAACAAAATCGGTTGGCAGCAGCTCCTCCGCCCGGACCGTTGACGGCAGGTCGACCGACGCCAGCAACGCCTCCGGCGCGCCCGACCATGATTTCAGGCTGGACCGCAGCGTCTTGCGGCGTTGGCCGAAGGCCGCAGCGGTGCAGGCTTCCAATGTCTTCAAAGCACACGGCAGCGGCTCGCCCAATGGCGACAGCGTCACCACGGTTGAGGCAACCTTCGGCGGCGGGTGAAACGCGCCGGGCGCCAGGTCGAAATTCTTCTGCACCCGGCACAACGCCTGGGTCAGCACGCTAAGACGGCCATAGGCCTTGGTGCGCGGTTTCGCTGCCAGCCGCTCGGCGACCTCCTTCTGAAACATCAGCGTCAGGCCCGCGAAGGCGTCGATCTGCGCCAGCCAGCGCGTCAGCAGCACCGTGGAGATGTTGTAGGGCAGGTTCGCCACGATCTTGCGCGGCGCAGGCCCGAGCGCCGTCAGATCGGTCGCCAGCGCATCCGCCTCGATCACCCGCAACCGGCCGGTATAGGCCGCGGCCAGTTCTGTCAGCGCGGCGAGGCACCGGGCGTCGTACTCGATGGCAACCACCTGCTTTGCCCCCGCCGCCAGCAGCGCGCGGGTGAGGCCACCGGGGCCGGGGCCGATCTCGAACACCGTGCCTTGGGTCAGGTCGCCCGCCGCTGCGGCAATGCGGGCGATCAGCCTGGGGTCGGTGAGGAAGTGTTGGCCGTAGCGCTTCAGCGGCGCCAGGCCGTGCGCGTGGATCACATCGCGCAGCGGCGGCAGGTCCGGCTCGCTAGCGGCGGGCACGGATGGCGGCGATGCTGTGCGCCAGATGCAATGCTGCGATGAAACTGGCCGGGTTGGCCGTCCCTGTGCCGGCAATATCGAAGGCGGTGCCATGGTCCGGCGAGGTGCGTACGATCGAAAGGCCGAGGGTAACGTTCACGCCCTCGTCGAAGGCCAGAGTCTTTAGCGGGATCAGCGCCTGATCGTGATAGAGGCAGAGCGCCGCATCGTACTGGGCACGGGCTGCAGCGTGAAACATGCTGTCCGGCGCGTGCGGGCCGGTAATGGCGAGGCCGGCGGCGCGCAGGCGCTCGGCAGCCGGACGGATAAAGCGGATCTCCTCATCGCCCAGCGCACCGTCTTCGCCTGCATGCGGGTTGAGACCGGCGAGCGCCAGCCTGGGATGGGCGATGCCAAAGTCCTGACGCAGCGCAGCGGTGACGCGGTAGGCCATGGTCTCGATCGTCGCCGCATCCACGTGCGCAATCGCTTCCGCCAAGGGCTCGTGAATGGTCAGCGGCACGACGCGCAAGCCACCGCCAACCAGCATCATGATCGAGGGCTCGGCGGCGTGGCTCAGATGGGCCAGATATTCGGTATGGCCGGGAAAGGCGAAGCCGGAGCC
>CAXBDI010000070.1:0-20193 GCA_963974445.1 uncultured Alphaproteobacteria bacterium | reverse complement strand
AGTTGATGGAGCGCACCCGCCGCTATTACGAGCACACCATCGATATTTTCGGCGTCAACCGCTGCATGTTCGAGAGCAACTTCCCTGTGGACAAGGTGGCATGCAGCTACAACGTGCTCTGGAACTCGTTCAAGCGGCTGACCGAGGGCTATTCAGACGCAGATAAGGCTGCGCTCTACCACGATACGGCGGCGCGGGTGTATCGGCTGGGGTGAAGGGCGGGAGGCTATCCCAACCGCTCTGGCGTCATTGCGAGAAGCCGAAGGCGACGAAGCAACCTACCAGCTTTGTCGTGGCAAGACGCATGGATTGCCGCGCCGCCTATCGACGGCTCGCAATGACGCCGAAACGAAGGCTGAGATCGCTTCTGTTTAGTCGCTATTCACCCTAAACACTTTTTCAGACCGGCTCGTACCAACTGACGTGAGCGGCGACGACGCGCCAGCCGGCGCCCGGGATGCGTGCCCAGGTTTGGCTTTGGCGGCCGCGCTTGCCGGTGGCGGTGCGGGTGAATTCTGTATTGGCGGTGCCGAAATCGTCGCCGAACGTGGTGATGATTGTGCGCTCCATCGTGCGGTCTGCCGATGGCACGCGCGTACGGGCGGCGCGGATTTCGTCGGGACCGTAGGAGTTGGTGCCCATCGAATAGCGCAGTACGCGCGGGTCCTCCCAGAAGAAGTCGCCGACCAGCGCGTCGACATCGTTGGCCATCAGCGCCTTCTCGTAGGCATAGAACGCAGCAGTGACTTCGGCCACGACGGCGGGCTTGTTGATCTCCATGGACGTTGGCTTTCGGCTGGAGCTAGAGGGAAGCGATGGGCGCGCGGGCGATGCCGGCCTGCGCCAGGGTGGCGGCTGCGGCGAGGGCGTCCGCCTCGCGCCAGGGCCTCGCGATCAGTTGCACGCCGAGAGGCAGGCCGTCTGCCTGATCCGGCCATAGCGGCGCGACGGCGATGGGATTGCCGGCGGGTGTCAGCGGTTGGGTCATGATCCCGGCGGCGGAGCGGGCGGGAATCTGCTCGCCGGCGAGGGTCGCGATCTCGGCGCCAATCACCAGGGCAGGGAAGGGCGTGGCCGGGGCGAGCAGCAGGTCGAAGCGCTCGAACAGGCCGGCCAACTGCTCCACCCACAGCCGGCGCACCCGCTGCGCCTGCAAGTACCACTGCGCCGGTGTCAGAGCCGCGGCGGTCAGACGGTAGCGGATCAGCGGGTCGACGCGGTGGCGGTCGGTTTGCAAGCGCTGGCGGTGTAGTTCTCCGGCCTCCGCATAGGTGATCAAGGCGCCAGCGGCGCGGGCTGCGGCGGCGAGCGGTGCTTCGACCGTTTCGGTGGCGCTGAGGGCTGCGGCTGCTGCGGTCACCGCCTCCGCGGCGGCGGGTCCGGCGTATTGGGCGAAATGGCCGCCGAGAATGGCGACCTTGAGCGGTCGGCTCGCGGGTATGCTGACAGGCTCCGGCTGCCGGTCCGCCTGCATCGGGTCGCGCGGGTCCAGGCCCTGCAGGGCGTCGTATCCTGCGGCCAATTCCTCGACAGAGCGCGCGAACAGGCCGACATGGTCGAGGCTGGTGGAGAACGGAAACACGCCGCGCCGCGACAGGCGGCCATAGGTCGGCTTCAGCCCGAAGACGCCGCAGAAGCTCGCCGGAACCCGGATAGAGCCGTTGGTGTCGGTGCCTAGCGCCAGATCGACCAGACCTGCCGCCACCGCCGCCGCCGAACCGCCCGACGAACCGCCAGCGCTCCTGGTCAGATCGTACGGATTGTGCGTGGGTCCGACATGGCTGTTCTCCGTCGTGAAGCCGAACGCGAACTCATCCATGTTGGTCGCGCCGAGGGGAATGGCCCCGGCGGCGATCAGGCTCGCGACCGCGGCGGAGTCCTCGGTCGCGGACGGATTGTCGGCCAGGATGATCGAGCCCGCACGGGTAGTAAGCCCGGCGCAATCATAGAGGTTCTTGAAGGCGAAGGTTTTGCCCGCCAAAGGCCCTTGCGCCGGTGCGGCTTGGGCCCGGTCCGAAGTTAGGTCGGTGAAGGCGTTGAGCTTGCCGTTGGCTTCGCTAATGCGGGCCAGTGCGGCATCAACGGTCATGGCTACGCCTCGCAATGACGAGGGGGAGGCGGATGGAACAACCATCATGGCTGGAACCGGGGCGCAGGTTCCAGGTCGTCGGTGAGCTCTGTCGGTAGTTGCGCCGCCATGCCGGCCATGATCTGCACCTGAGCCGCGACGGCCTCGACCTCCGCATCGTCTAGCGACAGGCCCGCGGCGGGGGCAGCAGCGCGGACGAACGCTTCGGCGGTAGTTTTGTCCTGCAATGTCGCGTTTGGCATCTTGCCTCCTTCCCCTTCACCCTGAGCCTGTCGAAGGGTGGAGGTGCCGTGGAGAAAACGCCCTTCGACAGGCTCAGGGTGAAAAAAATGATGAGGGGTAACCCCCTAATGTCGCCTCACAGGCCGTGGCTGACCTTGGCCAGGATGTTCTTCTGCACCTCGGTCGAGCCGCCGAAGATGGTGGCGGCGCGGAAGCCCATATAGCGCGGCGCGGCGCCCGCCTCGTCCGGGGTCGCAACACTGGGTGTGTTGGCGCCGCCGACCGCGGTCTCCAACTGCTCGAACGGCAGGGCGTAGAGGCCGGCGGCGTCCATGATCAGTTCGGTAACTTTCTGGGTGACCTCGCTGCCGCGCATCTTGATGACGGAGGCGGCGGCGCCGGGGTTCTGGCCTGTGGTCAGCGCCGACATCATCCGCAGTTCGGAGACGCCGACGGCCTCCGCCTCGACCTCGATCTCGGCGACGCGTTTGGCGAAGGTCCGGTCTTCGGCGCAGCCGGTGTCGCGGGCCAGTTTTTTCAGGCGATTGAGGTTGATCTGGATGCGGCCGGCGGAGAAATTGCCGCCGCGCTCGAACTCCAGCAGGTATTTGGCGACGGTCCAGCCGTCGTTCTCCTCGCCGACGCGGTTAGCCTGCGGCACCCGCACGTCGTCGAGGAAGACCTGGTTGATCTCGTGGTGGCCAGCGATGGTGATCAGCGGACGGATGGTGATGCCGGGGCTATCCATGGGGATCAGCAGGAAGGTAATGCCCTCCTGCCGCTTGCCCTCGTTCGAGGTGCGCACCAGGGCGAACATCCAGTCGGCGAAGTGGGCGTGGGTCGTCCAGATTTTGGAGCCGTTGACGACATAATCGTCGCCATCCTTCACCGCCTGGGTGCGCAGCGACGCCAGGTCGGAGCCGCTGCCCGGCTCGGAATAGCCCTGGCACCAGTAGTCTTCACTGGCCAGAATGCGCGGCAGGAAGCGCGCCTTCTGCTCGTCGGTGCCATAGCGCATGATCACTGGCCCGACCATGCGCAGACCCAGCGGGATTACCGGCGGCGCGCCGGCGGATGCGGTCTCGGTCTCGAAGATGTACTTTTGCGAGGTGGTCCAGCCGGGGCCACCGTGCTCTTCCGGCCAATTCGGGGCGATCCAGCCTTTCTTGTGCAGGATTTTCTGCCAACGCACCGCGTCGTCGCGGTCCGGGAAAATCAGCGAGCCGGATTGCCAGCGTTCGCGGATATCGTCCGGCAATTCGGTCGCCAGGAATTCGCGGACTTCCTGGCGGAAATCCTGATCGGCGGGGCTGAATTGCATGTCCATGACGATTATCCTTCGCTTGCGGGCAAATGGCCGAGTCTTCGCGTTGTCTGAATATCAAGATACTACGGTTTAGGCCAACTTTGTCAGCCGGGATCGTTACGCGAAAGGAGAAAGCGACGGCGCGTCCGCTGAAAAAATTGAAGGCGGGCGGGAAGTGTGGCTGTATCCTTGCTGAGATTTCCAATCCCCGCTTTCGGAGCAGTACCCCTCATGGAATTCCGCAATCTTGGCGAATCCGGCCTGCGTGTTTCGACCGTCGGCCTCGGTTGCAACAATTTTGAGGCTGCCGAGTGGGTGCGGAGCGTCGAGGACCTGGCCGCCGTGCGCGTGATTGTGGAATAGGGAGAAGATCGATGTTCAGCAGAACCGATAAAGCCATTGCCGATGCGGTCGCCGCCAAGCGGGTCGCCGGTGTCGTCGCCATGGTCCAGACCGCCAACGGCGAGACCTTGTACGAGACCGCTCAAGGGGTGCGCAGTCTGGAGACGGGCGTGCCGATGACGCTGGATACGGTGTGCAGCATCTTTTCCATGACCAAGGCGATCACCTCCGTCTGCGTTTTGCAGCAGGTGGAGCAGGGGAATATCGGCCTCGACGAGCCGCTGGATGCGCTGTTGCCGGACCTGGCCGACCGGCCGGTGCTGGAGGGCTTCGATGCCAGTGGCGAGCCGATCCTGCGGCCTAAGAAGGGCGACATCACGCTGCGCCGGCTGCTGACGCATACGTCGGGTTTTGTCTATGACACCTGGAATGAGTTGGCGAAGCGTTACGCCAAGCATGCGGACCTGCCGCCGTTGCGCACCCGCAAGAAAGCCGGGCTGAAAATGCCGCTGGCCTTCGATCCGGGCGAGCGCTGGGAATACGGCATCGGCATCGATTGGGCAGGCCAGGCGGTGGAGGCGCTGAGTGGGCAGAGTTTGGGCGCTTATATGGCGCAGCACGTGTTCGCGCCGCTGGGCATGACCAGCACGCTCTACGACCTGACGCCCGAGTTGGCGGCGCGCAAGGCGCAGGTGCATGGCCGCCAGGCGGACGGCTCGCTGAAACCGTTCGACCCGCCAATTGCAGAAGCGCCGGAGTTCGAGGGCGGCGGCGGTGGGTTAAGCTCGACGGTGGGCGACTACATGCGCTTCAGCCAGGCGATCCTGAATGGCGGCTCGCCGCTGTTGAAGGTGGAGACCATGCCGCTGGTCCGAGAAAACCAGATGGGCCAGTTGCGCGTCCGCCCGCTGCCGACGTTTATCCCGCATCTCTCCAACCCGGCGGAGTTCTTCCCCGGCCTGCCGAAGGCCTGGAGCGCCGCTTTCATGCTGAACCTGAAAGACGCACCGACTGGGCGCAGCGCCGGTTCCATGGCATGGGCGGGGCTGGGCAATTGCTATCACTGGATCGACCCGCACAAGGGTGTCACGGGTAGTATCCTGACCCAGACCTTGCCATTCTGCGACCCCGACGTGCTGGCCCTGTTCGACCTGTTGGAGCGCGACACCTACGCCGCCATTCGCTGAGCGTTTGGTCGGCGCCTACAGGATGCCCATTTTCTTGGCGATGACCTGCAACATGACCTCGTTGGCACCGCCGCCGATGGCGGCCAGCTTCATGTCGCGGTAGGTGCGGCTGATGCGGTTTTCGTGCATGAAGCCCTGGCCGCCCCAGAAGCGCAGGCACTCGCCCGGAATCCACTCCGCCAGCCGGCCCATTTTGTACTTGGCCATGGAGGCGAGGGTGGTGACGTCTTCGCCTGCCGCGTAGGCCTCCACCGCTTTGTGCAGCAGCGCCCGCAACGCCTCGATTTCCGTCTGCATCTCGGCCAGTTTGAAGTGGACGAACTGGTTCTCGATGATCGAGCGCCCGAACGCCTTGCGCTCCCGGACATAGTCGATGGTGTCGGCGATGGCATCCTCCATCAGGCCGATGGAGCGGGCGACGACGTAGAGGCGTTCCTCCTGAAACTGCCCCATTTGATAGCCGAAGCCCTTGTTCTCCTCGCCGATCAGATGCCTCGCCGGCACGCGCACGTCATCGAAGAATATCTGGGCCGTGTCGGAGGAATGCAGCCCCAATTTCTTCAGCTTGTGCCTTGTCACGCCCGGCAGGTTGAGGGGCAGCACGATCAGCGACTTGTTGCGGTGCGGCGCGTTATCCTGGCTGGTATTGGCCAGCAGGCACATCCAATCGGCCTGAATGCCGTTGGTGGTCCACATCTTGGAGCCGGAGATGACATAGTCGTCGCCATCGCGCCGGGCGTAGGTTTTTACATTGGCGACATCGGAGCCGGAGCCGATCTCCGAAATGCCCAGGCAGCCGACAATATCGCCGGCGATGGTCGGCGCCAGCCATTCGCGGCGCAACTCGTCCGTGCCATACTTCGCGAGGGCAGGGGTGCACATGGTGGATTGAATGCCGATGGCGCTGGACACGCCGTAAGCCTGGATGTGGCCCAACTCCTCGGCGCAGGCAATCTCATAGGAATAGTCGAGCGCCAGGCCGCCGTATGCCTCGGGCCGCGAGATGCCGAGCAGGCCGGCGTCGCCCAAGACTTTCATCACCTGGTGCGCCGGAAACTGACCGGCGTCCTCCCACTCATCGACGAAGGGGTTCACGTGCTCATCGACGATCCGTTTGGTCGTACGCTTCAGTTCGAGATGCTCGTGGCTCCATTGCATGGTGTGTGATCCTTTGAAAAGAAAAAGGCGGCTCCAAATCCAGAGCCGCCCTTGTTACTTTGTGCGGTGACCGCCTGGGGTCAGGAGCCCCAGACGTAGACGGCGCTGAACAAAAACAGCCAGACCACATCGACGAAGTGCCAATACCAGGCGGCGGCCTCAAATCCGAAATGCTGGTCTGGCGAGAAATGTCCCTTGATCGCGCGGATCAGGCAGACCAGCAGGAAGATTGTGCCGACTATCACATGAAAGCCGTGGAACCCGGTCGCCATGTAGAAGGTAGAGGAGTAGATGCCTTCGCGGAAGCCGAACGCGGCATGGCTGTACTCGTAGATCTGTAGCGATGTAAACAGAGCGCCCAGAATCACGGTCAGCGCCAGACCGCGGATCAGATCGCGGCGGTTGTTGTGCAGCAGCGCGTGGTGCGCCCAGGTCACGGTGCAGCCGGACAGCAGCAGGATCAGCGTGTTCAGAAACGGCAGATCCCAGGCGTCGAACGGCTGAATGGAAGCCGGCGGCCAGATGGAGCCGATTTGCTCCGTCGGGAACAGCGACGCGTTGAAGAATGCCCAGAAGAATGCGGAGAAAAACATCACCTCCGACGCGATGAACAGCGCCATGCCGTAGCGCAAGCCGACTTGGACGACGCGATTGTGATGGCCTTGGTGCTCGGCCTCGTCGGTGACGTCGCGCCACCAGCCGAACATGGTGCCCAACACCATGATCGCGCCGATGATCGCCACCCAATAGCTGTCGTAATGCATGACGACCAGCGCGCCGATGGCCAGAACGAACGCCGAAACGGCGCCGATCAATGGCCATGGGCTGGGGTCTACCAGGTGGTAAGGATGTTTTTGTTCGTGAGCGTGGGCATCGGCCATCGGTCAAGGGCTCCGGTGGAATTAGTTCCGTGAAGCGGAAGGAGACGTAGTGTTCAACTGCGCCGACGCTGTCGCGTCAACCGCTTCGTAAAACGTATAGGATAGCGTAATCGTCTCGACGTTCACCATGCTAGGGTCGTCATTCAGTCGCGGATCGACATAGAAGGCAACGGGCATATCGACGCTTTGCCCCGGCTCAAGGCGCTGCTCCGTAAAGCAAAAGCACTCGATCTTGTTGAAGTATTGCCCGGCTTTCAAGGGCGTCACGTTGAACGTTGCCGTCCCGACGATCGGCTTGTCGTCCAGATTGCGGGCGCGATAGAATGCCAGCGCCTGCTCGCCCAATTTCAACCGCACCGATTGCTGTACCGGCTGGAAGCGCCATCCGAGATTGCGGTCCGTATCGGCATTAAAACGCACGGTGATCTGCCGGTCCAGCATGGGTACGCTGCCCGCCTCGACAATCTGCGGCGTGCCGCCAAAGCCGGTCACCTGGCAGAAAATGCGATAGAGCGGTACGGCGGCGAACGACAGCGCAATCATCCCGGCCACCACGCTGGTCAGCATCAGGCCCATACGCTTGTTCTTGGAGGCGCGCGATGCGGTCACGATGCGCCTCCACCACCGAACTGCACCAGCGTCATGACGTAGAACAGCACGAACAGGGCGACCAACACGGCCAGCATCGCCCAGTTCCTGTTCCGGAGGCGGCGCTTCCGCTCTAACTCTTGCGAATCGCTGGCTGCCATTATGCCCATGCTCCCACAACACGCTCGCCCAACATCCATGCAAACAGCAGGAACAGGTACAGGATCGAATATCCGAACAGGCGCATGGCCAACCGCTTACTCGGCACAACAGCCAGTCGCACTGCCAGGCCGAGGAATACTGCGCCTAGGATTCCTGCGGCTATTCCGTACGCAGGGCTGGCGAACCCAAGAATAGCCGGCAGCACGCCGAGCGGCGCGAGAATTACGCTGTAGAGCACGATCTGCCGCCTCGTGGCAGGCTCGCCGGCGACGACGGGCAGCATCGGCACGCCGGCGCGGGCGTATTCCTGCGCCTTTACCAGGCTCAGCGCCCAGAAATGCGGCGGCGTCCAGAAGAAAATCAGCGCGAACAGTACGATGCTGCCGACCGATACGTCGCCACTAACCGCAGCCCAGCCGATCATCGGCGGAAACGCACCGGCAGCGCCACCAATGACGATGTTCTGCGACGTGCGCCGCTTCAAGAACATGGTGTAGACGAAGACGTAGAAGCCGATGGTCAGAGCCAGCAATCCGGCCGCCGCCAGATTCGTCGCCAACCCCATGACGGCGACGGAGCCGACGGCCAAAATAACGCCGAAGGCCAACGCCTGGTTCGGCGACATGCGACCTGCCGGGATTGGCCGGTCCTTGGTGCGTTCCATCATCGCGTCGATGTCGGCGTCGTACCACATGTTGATGGCGCCTGACGCACCGGCGCCGACGGCGATGCACAGGATGGCCACGAATGCGAGAACCGGATGCATTTGCCCCGGCGCCATGACCATGCCGGCGAGGCCGGTGAACACCACCAGAGACATCACGCGCGGCTTCAGCAGTGCGATGAAATCGCCAACCGACGGGCTGAGTGGACGCGCAGCAATCCCCGCTAAGGCCCATCGGTCGGATGTGGGTGCAGTCATGATCTGGTAATGCTCGTTCTGCGGTCCTTGGGGAGGAGCCCGCCCTTAGTGGCGGAGCTGTTTCTCGTTGAAGACCGGCACGTCTTCGAAGGTATGGAACGGCGGCGGCGAACTGACGGTCCACTCCCATGTGGTGCCACCGGTGTTCCAATAGTCCGCCGTGGCGCGCTTGCCATTGCGCAACGACCAGATCAGCAGACCGATAAAGAACAAGGTCGAGGCAAACGAGATGTATGCGCCGATCGACGACACGAGGTTCCAGCCAGCAAACGCATCCGGGTAATCGATGTAGCGGCGCGGCATGCCTTGCAGCCCCAGGAAGTGCTGCGGGAAGAAGGTCAGATTGACGCCGATGAACGTGGTCCAGAAGTGGATCTTGCCCGCGAACTGCGGAATCAGCCGGCCCGTCATCTTGCCGAACCAATAATAGATGCCGCAGACGATGCCGAAGACCGCGCCGAGCGACAGCACATAGTGGAAGTGCGCGACCACGTAGTAGGTGTCGTGCAGCGCCAAATCCATACCGGCATTCGCCAGAACCACGCCGGTTACGCCGCCGACGACGAACAGGAAGATGAAGCCCAGCGCCCACAGCATCGGCGTTTCGAAGGTGATGGAGCCACCCCACATCGTCGCGATCCAGGAGAAGATCTTCACGCCGGTCGGGACCGCAATGACCATCGTCGCCGCAGTGAAATAGGCCCGTGTATCGACGCCGATGCCGGCAGTGTACATGTGGTGCGCCCACACGATGAAGCCGACGAAGCCGATGGCGACCATGGCGTAGGCCATGCCCAAATAACCGAACACCGGCTTGCGCGAGAAGGTGGAGACCACCTGAGAGATGATGCCGAATGCCGGCAAAATCATGATGTAGACCTCAGGATGCCCGAAGAACCAGAACAGGTGCTGAAACAGCACCGGGTCGCCGCCGCCCGCCGGATCGAAGAAGGTCGTGCCGAAGTTACGGTCGGTCAGCAGCATGGTGATGGCGCCGCCCAGCACCGGAATCGCCAGCAGCAGCAGGAAGGCCGTCACCAGCATCGCCCACACGAACAGCGGCATGCGGTGCAACGTCATGCCTGGCGCGCGCATGTTGAAGATGGTGGTGATAAAGTTGATCGCGCCCAGGATCGACGACGCGCCCGCCAAGTGAAGGGCGAAGATCGCCATGTCGACGGCCATGCCCGGATGGAAGACGCTGTTCGAAAGAGGCGGATAAACCGTCCAACCCGTACCCGCGCCGCCCCCGATCACGGCAGAGCCGAGCAGCAGCAGGAAGGCCGGGACCAACAGCCAAAAACTGATATTGTTCATGCGCGGGAACGCCATGTCCGGCGCACCGATCATCATCGGCAGGAACCAGTTGCCGAAACCGCCGATCAACGCCGGCATGACCACGAAGAACACCATGATCAGACCGTGAGCGGTGATGATCATATTCCAGAGGTGCCCATCCGGCCCACCGTCCGCAGTCGTCAGGAACTGAACGCCGGGGTTCTGCAATTCCATGCGCATCACCACGCTGAACGCCCCGCCGATGAGCGCCGCAATGACGCTGAATATCAGGTAGAGTGTGCCGATATCTTTATGGTTGGTGGAGAAGAACCACCGCACAAAAAAGCTGGGCGTATGCTCGTAAGCCCCGTGAGCGTCGCCGCCGCTGTGGGTGTGGGTGTCAGCCATGATCCGTCATCCCGATGCGTATATCTGCGCCGGCGCTTACTGCGCGGCTACGAGTTTGGTCGCCGCCGCGTTTGGCGCGCCTTGCGGAGCCTGGGCTTGCTTTGTCGCCACCCAGGCCTGAAAATCTTCTTTGCTCACCGCCTGCACCTCGACCGGCATATAGGCGTGGCCCACGCCGCACAATTCAGAGCACTGCCCGTAGTAGGTGCCTTCCTTGGTGATGCGCACCCAGGTCTCCCGCAAGCGGCCCGGAATCGTGTCGATCTTTATGCCGAAGGCCGGCACGGCCCAGGCGTGCAGCACATCTGATGCCGTCACCAGGATACGAATGTTGGTGTCGATTGGCAGCACCACCTTGTTATCGACCGTCAGCAATCGCGGCGCCCCCGCCGGCAGGTCGCCACCCTCCAGCAGGTTGCTGTCGAACTCGATATTTTCGTAATCAGGGTAAGCGTAACTCCAATACCATTGGTTGCCGGTAACCTTCAAAGTCATCTCCGGATCGGCGATGCTGTCGGCTTTGTACAACAGTTTGAAGGACGGAATGGCGATCACCACCAGGATAATCACCGGAACCACCGTCCACAACACCTCCACCGTCGTATTGTGGGTAAAGCTGGAGGGCGTCGGGTTGGCTCTCTTGTTGAAACGGATTATCACATACGCCAACAACGCAACGACCAACAATGTGATGCCGGTGATGATCGGCATCAGCAACGAATCGTGAAACCAGCGAATATCTTGCATCACCGGCGACGCCGCCGGTTGTAGGCCCAACCCCCAGTTAACAGGTTGATCGGCCATGGCCGCCTCGCCCAGCAGCATGGAGGCCGCCAGTATCGTTAGTCCCAGAATCAATCCGCCACGCACGATCCGGACGTCCTTCCATCTTCGGTCAATGCTTCAACCTACCCCTAAACAGAGGCGGAAGCCAATTTCGACGTGAGGATAGGGGCATCCGCCCCGCAAGCGATGCGACCCGATGTCACCGAAATCGCGAGGATTTCCGCGGGTTTCACACCCATATCGCCTAAAGCGCCGGGCTGGCCTATAGTTGCGCGGCCCGATACCGATGCGAAGGAACCCGCCAAGTGAGCCATCTTGCCACAACCGACGCCCTATTCTTTGGCGCTGCCGGCCTCGATCTGAGCGCTGCCGAACGGCTGGTGGCCGACGCGGTCGCCGGCGCTGACGATGGCGAACTGTTTCTGGAATACCGCGCCAGCGAGGCGTTGGCCTTCGACGACGGCAAGCTGAAGACCGCCAGCTATGACCTTTCTCAAGGGTTTGGCCTCCGCGCCATCGCCGGCGAGACTACGGCCTACGCCCACGCGAGCGAACTTTCGCTGGCCGCATTGCAGCGGGCGAGCGAGACGGTCAGTGCGGTCGCCCGCGGCTATGGCGGCAAGCTGGCGCTGACGCCGGTCAATACGAACCGGCGGCTCTACGGCGACGGCAACCCACTCGACGAGATCGCATTTGCGGAGAAGGTGCGGGTGTTGGAGGCGATCGACGCCTACGCCCGCGGCCTGGATCCCCGCGTCGCGCAGGTGTCGGCCTCCATCGCCAACGAGTGGCAGGCGGTGCAGATTTTGCGTCCGGACGGGTTGCGCGTCGCCGATGTCCGGCCCCTGGTCAGAATCAACGTGGCGGTCACCGTTAAGAGTGGCGACAAGATGGAGAACGGCTCCAACGGCCGCGGTGGCCGCATGTTGCTGGTCTCCTTCCTGGACGAGGCGGCGTGGCGCGCGCAGGTCGACGACGCGCTGCGGCAGGCGGTAACCAAGCTGGACGCCGTGCCGGCGCCGGCGGGGGAGATGCCGGTGGTGCTCGGCCCCGGCTGGCCCGGCGTGATGCTGCACGAGGCGGTCGGGCACGGCTTGGAAGGCGACTTCAACCGCAAACAAACCTCGGCCTTCGCCGGCCTGATGGGTCAGATGGTGGCTTCGAAGGGTGTCACCGTGGTCGATGACGGAACCATCGCCGACCGCCGCGGCTCGCTTTCCATCGATGACGAGGGTACACCGACGCAGCGGACAGTGCTGATCGAGGACGGGCGGCTGGTCGGCTACATGCAGGACCGGCAGAACGCCCGCCTGATGGGCGTTGCAGCGACAGGCAATGGCCGGCGGCAGAGCTACGCGCACGCGCCGATGCCGCGGATGACCAACACCTATGCCCTCGGCGGCGAGTACGACCCGGCGGAGCTGATCGCCAAGGTGGACCGTGGCCTCTACGCCGTGAACTTTGGCGGCGGCGCGGTCGATATCACCAACGGCAAGTTCGTGTTCAGCGCGTCGGAGGCCTATTTGATCGAGAACGGCAAGGTCACGGCTCCGGTCAAGGACGCGACGCTGGTCGGCAACGGCCCGGATGCGTTGACCAAGGTGACGATGGTTGCCAACGACATGGCGCTGGACGATGGTATCGGGACGTGTGGCAAGAACGGTCAGGGCGTGCCGGTCGGCGTCGGCCAACCCAGCATGCTGGTCTCGGCCATGACGGTCGGCGGCACGGCGGCCTAGAGCGGCGCGCGAGCAAGCGAAGACGAAGCCGATGTCCACCGTCAAGAACATCCTGTTCATCATGTGCGACCAGTTGCGGTGGGATTATCTCTCCTGCATGGGGCATCCGCATCTGGAGACGCCGAATATCGACGCGTTGGCGGCCCGCGGCGCGATCTTTCAGAATGCCTATTGTCAGGCGCCGCTTTGCGGGCCGTCGCGCATGTCGATGAACACCGGGCGCTATATGACGACGCTCGGCACGGTCTGGAACAACGTGCCACCGCGCATCGACGAGTGGACGCTGGGCGATTACCTGAAGCCGCTGGGCGTGCGCTCGATCCTGGTTGGCAAGACGCACATGCAGGCGAACCTGGCCGAGATGCAGCGGTTGGGGATCGATCCGAATTCGTCGCTGGGCGTGCATCTGTCCGAATGCGGCTTCGAGCCTTTCGAGCGTGACGACGGCATGGAGCCGACCGGCTTCCACAATCCGGACCTACCCTATAACAGATGGCTGCGTGGCCACGGTTATGAGAGTGACAACCCCTGGCATGACTTCGCCAACTCGGCGGAAGGGCCGGATGGCGAAATTCTGTCTGGCTGGCATATGAAGTGGGCGCGGCTGCCGGCCCGCATCAAGGCGGAGCACTCGGAAACCGCCTACATGACCGGCCGTGGCATGCAGTGTATCGAGGAGATGGGCGAGGAGCCCTGGTGCATCCATCTCTCCTATATCAAGCCGCATTGGCCCTACGTCGCGCCGGCGCCGTACCACGACCTCTATGGCCCGGAACATGTGATCCCCGCTAACAAGACCGGGCGCGAGCGCCAGCGGCCGCACCCGGTGCACGGCGCCTATATGCAGCACGTGGATAGCTCGACCTTCGCCCGGGACGAGGTGCGCGAGACGGTGATTCCAACCTATATGGGCCTGATCCGCGAGATCGACGATCACATGGGCCGGCTCTGGCAATTTCTGGAGGCGCGCGGCCTGTTCGAGAACACGATGATCGTCTTCACATCCGACCATGGCGATTATCTGGGCGACCACTGGCTTGGCGAAAAGGAACTTCTGCACGAAGAATCGGTGCGTATCCCTGTGATATTGTATGACCCTCGCAAGCAGGCGGACGCAACGCGCGGCCAGCGGATCGAGGGTTTTGCCGAGGGGGTGGATTTCATCCCGACCTTTGTCGAGGCCCTGGGCGGGCAGCCGGCCTATCACCGGCTGGAGGGCCGCTCGCTGCAGCCTTTGCTGTTCGAGGGCGACGCCGCCGATTGGCGTGACGCGGCCTTTGCCGAGACCGACTATTCCATGCGCGATGCCCGCGCCGAGTTGGGTTTGAGCCCGTCGGAATGCCGCGGCTATATGGTGCGCACGGCCAAATACAAATACGTATTCTGGGAGAATTTCACGCCACAACTGTTTGACATGCAGGCAGATTACGCCGAGCAACACGACCTCGGCGAAGACCCGGTCTTTGCCGGCGTCCGCGCCGAACTGCACGAGCGGCTATTCCGCTGGCTGCGCACCCGCAAGCTGCGCCTCGCCCGCACTGACGAGCAGATTATCGCGATGGGCGGCGAGGTGGGAACCCGCAAGCGCGGCGTCTACCGCGGCTATTGGGGCCCTGAGGACTGATGATTGAGCGGCCTCGCCGGCGATCTCCAGCTTGGAGCAGGTCAGGGATGGGGCAGCGCTCATCGGGTCAGGCCTCCGTCTCGTTCTTCGGGGCGAAGCGGGTATAGCGGACGTCGGCGGTGATGCCGTGGGCCAGCATGCCCTCGCCGTCGCAGATGCGGCTGATGATCGGCGCGATGTGGCGGGAGGCCTCGGGCGTCAGGCGTTGGTAGGTGCAGGTCTTCATGAACTTGCCGACCCAGAGGCCGCCGGTGAAGCGCGCCGCGCGGCCGGTTGGCAGGGTGTGGTTGGTGCCGACGCCCTTGTCGCCATAGGCCACCGTGCTCTCCTCGCCGATGAACAGCGAGCCGTAGTTTTTCAGGCGCTGGAAATACCAGTCATCCTCGCCGGTCAGCAGTTCCAGATGCTCGGCAGCATAGGCGTCGGAGAGTTCGCAGGCTTCCTCGCGATCCTTGGCGACGACGACCTCGCCGTTGTTTTTCCAGGCGACGGCGGCGATCTGGCGGGTCGGTAGGGTGAGAAGCTGTTTCTCGACCTCGGCGATCACCTCGTGCCCGAAGGCCTCGTCGGTGACGATGAGCCAGACCGGCGTATCCGGCCCGTGCTCCGCCTGGCCGAGGAGGTCGGTCGCGACCAAAGCGGCGTCGATGGCGCCGTCGGCGATGACCAAAACCTCGGTCGGGCCGGCGGGCAGGTCGATGCCGGTGACGCCGAACAACTGCCGCTTCGCCGCCGCCACGAACGGGTTGCCCGGGCCGCAGATCATATCGCATTCCGGCATGTCGAAGCAGCCAAAGGCCATCGCCGCCAGCGCCTGCGCCCCACCCAAGGAGTACAGTGCACCAGCGCCAAAGGCGCGCAGCGCGTAGAGCGTCTGCGGGTACATGCCGTCGGCATCGCGCGGCGGTGCGCAGCCAATGATGGTCTCGACCCCGGCGACCTCGGCGGTGCCGGCGGTCATGAAGGCGCCGGCGACCAGCGGATACTTGCCGCCGGGGATGTAGCAGCCGACCGAGCCGACCGGGATGTGCTTGTGGCCCAAGGTGACGCCGGGGCGGAGTTCGATCTCCAACTCCTGCATTGTCGCCTTCTGGGCGCGGGCGAAGTCCTTCACTTGGCGGATGGCGTAGGCGACGTCTTCCTTCCAGGTCTCCGGCAGCATCGCCTCGACCTGGCGGACGCGGTCTTCGGAGATGCGGATTTCGGGATTGGTCCACTTGTCCAGATCGCGGGCGTATTTGAGGACGGCCTCATCGCGGTTCTGCCGGATGTCCTCCAGCATACCGCGCACAATCTCCTCGACCTTGACGCGGTCGAAGGCTTCGGCGTTATCGCCGCGTTTTAAGTATTGGGCCATGGGTGAGCGGGCCTCCGGCAGATCGGACTGTGATCGTTGACCGGCACTCATAGAACAGTCCCGGCTCTGACGAAACCCTCCCAAACCTTCGCGGGCGCTGCCGATCCCGGGTGCCCTGGGGCGGCGGTCTTGGCATGCGGCTTGAGCGAGCGGGCAAAGGCGTGGGCCTTGCGCGGGTCGGCGGGTCAGCGGGTCAGCGCCCGTTGCTTCGTCACCGATGGCTTCGTCACCGATGGCCGCCGCGCCGTCTTTCCCGCATTCGGCTCGCTAACCGAGGGCTGGATGTCCACAGCTCGGCCATCGGCGGCCTGTTTTCAGGCCCACCGCTGGCGCTGGCGCCGGGGCCGGAACGCGCGCACGCCATAAGGATGCGATAAGCGCAAAACCCCAACGGCTGGCTTCAAGCGTCGGTCATCACGTGGATGACCCGGTTGGCCAGCATGTCTTTGGTCTTCGCACCGTACTCCTTCATATGCGCCGAGGCGCCATGAGCACCGAGCGCGCCGATGCTGGCCCACTTCTCGACCACGACGAAGGTGTCGTCGCCATATTTCGTGGCAAAGCCCGCATCCGGGCAATCGACGGTTGCGCCGTATTCGATGCAGCCGTCCTCGGCGAGAACGGCCGGCACATTGGCGCGGAAGAGCTTCAGCACCTCTTCGCGTTTGCCGGGTTTGGCGGTGATGACGGCGATAACGTGTACACGGGACATGGGTTGGTTTCCTTGTGATTGAATGCGCAAGCATCGCAAGGGCGGGGGACAGGTGTCAACGCGGCGTGCTCAGGTATTTTGCTGCTGCCCTCCCCCGACCGAAGTTTTTGGATCTTCGCCAGCTTGCCGGCCGCGATGAGACAGCCGGATCTCCCCCGCCGCCGACTACGCCGATCCAGGCCCTCTTCAAAGACCTCGGCAGAGATGTCAGACTGCGCTTCGCTACGCGAAGGCTACGCTCAACCGGCGCCACCATCGGAAATTACACCACTCGCTGGGATACTGCTGTTTTCGATGGCTACCCACTTTAAGAATAGATTTTAAATATTGTGCAATTGATAATAGTACAGAGCCTAGGCCGCGATTGAGGAACCGTGTTCCTCTCGTTAGCTTCGGCTCTTTTTTGTGGAGAACGTCTTACTCAGCGTTTTGCCGGAAGTTTACGCGTCCGACGACCTTGCTGTCACCGTACCCAGATAGGGCGGTAACTTTGCAGTCTGCGACCGTGGCCTCCATGCTATAGCCGGTGGACGTTGTCCACCGGAGTGTGCCTCCATCAGCGCTGAAGGCGCGAGTGGCGCCTTCAGGTGATGGCGGGGGCGACGAGTCGACCGGGGCGTGCCAGAATTTGCTGATCCACCCCGTTTTGGGATCGATCATATAGCTTGAACGCAACGAACTGCCCCCCCAAGCGGTCCAATATTCAGCGATTAGGTCGATCGGTATTGGGCCACAGGACGTGATGTCCTGGGTGGCGCTGCCCGCCGGTGTTACGGGCTTGGCCGGCAGGGCCGGGGTGGCGGTGTTGAAAGCGACATTGCTTTGCCTTTGCCCGTTGGTCGGGGGGGCAACAACTGCTTTGGTTTCGCGGGTTGCCGTGGTGCAACCGCTGAGGATGGCGGCGCCAGCTACGATGATCAGGATGTTATTAAAAACCTTAAAAGCCATGGGGCTTCTCCTTGTTTTGCCTCTTCATTGGTTGGGCGTCGGTTGAAACAAAAAGTGTCCATTTTCAGAGAGCCACTAATTAATACTATATACGTATTTTAAAAAGTCCATTCCCCGCAAAAGCACGTCTGGCGGGCCAGGATCATCCGTCTGACCGGCCAAGGTCTCGGTACCGCCGAGATCATGCGCAACGAGTGGGCCGGCCCGCCGTTCGATTTCGACGGCGAGTTCTACAAGGTTCGTCAGGGTGCCTCCGACGTGCAGCCCTTCCAGCAGCCGTCGCCGCCGAGGGCCAGGTACATGACGAGCGGCTGTGGATGGCAATTGCCGAGGCGATGGGCGCCCGCGGCAACACCTCCTGCCCGGTCGGCACACCGGAGCAGGTGGCCGAGTCCTGCCTGGAATACTACAAGCTGGGGATCGAGGGCATCCTGCTGCTCGGCTTCGACCCGCTGGGCGATGCGTTGGAGTACGGCCGCGAACTGATCCCGCGCATCAGGGAAGGGGCGGCGGCACTGGATGCCGCCAGAGCCCAACCCCGGGCGGCGGAGTAGCTGCCGCCTTTCACTCGCATTTTCATCCTGAGTAGCGGCGCAGCCGCGTATCGAAGGGTGGTCTTCGATTTCTCGCGACATCCTCGATACCCGCCCTGACGAGCGCGCATCAGGATGAGATGGGGCGGGTAGAACGCCTCCCGCTACAGCAGCGTTGCCGCCAGCACGCCAAACACAATCGCACCGCCGAACGCAGTGCCGAGGTAGACGAAGAACACCGGCGGCCGGGCCAGTGCCCAAACCGCGATGCCAGCCGGAATGCAGGTGATGCCGCCCGCCACCAGAAAGGCCATGCCGGCGCCGACACTCATGCCCTGCTGCATCAGACCGCTGACCAGCGGCAGGGCCGCATAGCCATTCAGATAGGCCGGAATACCCACCACAGCCGCCAGCGGGATAGCAAACCAGCTGTCGCCGCCCAGAACGCTGGCCACTGCGTCCTGCGGCAGATAGGCGATCATCACCGCCTCCAAGGCGAAGGCCAGGGCCAGCCATTGGCCGAGGAACAGCAGGTTGCTGCCGGCATTCTTGGCAAACGTCCGACGGCGCTCGCTCTCCTCCCAAAAGCGCCAGTGCACTTTCGGGTTTGCGTTGCGCACGCTGGAGGCGCCGCAGCCGCCATTGCCGACACCCTCGCGCAACGGGTTGGCCAGCAGGCCGGTGCGGCCCAGCGCCATCGTCAGATAACCGCCGCCCGCGCCGATCCCGGCGGCGGCGATGGTCTTGGCGACGGCGAACTCCCACCCCAGGATGCCGGTGGTCATCGCGAACATGGTCGGGTCCATCAGCGGCGAGGCCAGCCAGAACGCCATGACGGCGGAAAGCGGCACGCCCATCGCCAGCAGTGCCGCGATAATCGGGATCACGCCGCACGAGCAGAACGGCGACAGCGCGCCGAACAGGGCTGCGACCATGACCATGCGGCCCTCGCGTCCGACAAATGCCTTGGCGATGAGCGAATCCGCGCCCGCCGCCTTGCTATAGGCCGCGAACGCCACGGCCAGCAGCAGGAAAGGCGCGGTCGACGCGAAGGAGCCTGCGACGGTTTCGATACGGTCCGGCACAACGTCGAGGTCGACTACAGCTTGGGCGGCCAGCACGAGCACCAGCCCGATCCAACCGTGACCGATGCCTTTCAGACGTAATCCGACCTGAGTCAGCGCCGGGGCAAAACTGGTCATAGGGTTGTGCTCCCAAAAGGAACGGGGAATTCTACTAGTGTCATTTCGCCTCCAGCAGGGAGGCATCGGCCGGCGCGGCGTGGCCGTGCGGAGCCAGGCTGCAGCACTCCGCCGTCAGGAATTCGAGCAGCTCGCGCATGATATCGAATGCAGCGGCGCTGTAATTCTGGCGGCCTTGCTTGGTTTGGGTGACGATGCCGGCACGGGCCAAGGTCGCGAGGTGATGGGACAGGGTCGAGGCCGGAACGCCCGTATGCGCCTGTATCTCACCGAACGACAGGCCGGGTCCGCCTGCTTTTACCAGCAAGCGAAAGACATCCAGCCGGGTGGCGTGGCCCAGGGCTTCAAGGCAGACAGAGGCGGTATTGGTATCCATCAGGCCAATATATCCGGCGCAGTCCGAAAAACGCAACGACTATTCTAGATTTATAGAAACGTTAGCTGCGGTAATGGCGGCGTACGGTCTGCAAGCGCCGGCCGCGGGGCGGGCGATAGTCGGCACCCGTTGGCGAGGTTTCGGCCATGGGTAGGGCGTCTCTGCGAGCTTCGGATGTGACGGCGCAAAAAAATGGGCCGCACAAGGCGGCCCAAGTCAACAGGGAGGCGTCAAAGAAGCACCAGATGAAACCCTCATCTGACAATTACAACTATGAAGCGAAATGGTTAATGATGCGCTAACGATGGCAAGTTTATGTGTAACTGCTCACCCCCCCCTCGTTGAACGGGGGTTTTGCCGGAGGGCAATTGAG
>CAXBDI010000069.1:0-20349 GCA_963974445.1 uncultured Alphaproteobacteria bacterium | reverse complement strand
GGGTGGTCAGGCGATGGATGATGGCGCGGGCGACCCGTGCCCGGTCATCCGGCGGTGTCTAGGTCCAGGAGGGCAGAGGCGCGCCCTGGCGCAAGCTGGAAGCGGTTCGTGCAGACGTTTAAGGGGTAGTGTTTCCCGGAGGTGGCGGAGCCACCATCCGGGATCGCTAGATCTCGCGAACACGGACGGTGGCTGTGTTCGCGAGATAGGACGGTCCCGGCTCACCGCTTTGCGGCGGCCGGGAAACAAGTGGCCGTCTATTGGGGGGTGGTCAGGCGATGGATGATGGCGCGGGCGACCCGTGCCCGGTCATCCGGCGGCGTGTATGTCCAGGAGGGCAGAGGCGCGCCCTGGAACCGGCGGGCATAACCGTCCGTGTACATGCCGTCCAGAAAGCGGTGGAGCCGTGGTTTGCCGCCCGGCAACTCCACCACGTGTACGGGTTTGCCGGTGAAGCAGGCCTCGGTGATCATGTTGGCGCTGTCGCAGGTGACGACGATGTGGTCGGCGAGCGCCAGCAGGCCGAAATACGGGTTCGGGCCGTCCGCAGCACTGCTCCAGAAGTAGGCCTCGGGCAGCGACTTGCGCAGGATCGCGGTGTTGTGCGCGCCGGTGCGGCGGGAGGTGGTGAGCAGCAGCGAGTGGCCGCTGGCCGCCAACTGCTGCAACTGATCGGCGAGGCGCAGCGCATCATCCTGGCCGAAGGTGTAGGCCTGGCTTGGGCCGCCGACCAGGACTGCGGTCCAGGGGCGGGGCCGGTCTTGGAAGCGCGGCTGCCATTCTTCGGCTGCGGCAGCCAGTTTCGCCGCCGTCACCCGATGCAGAGAGCCACGAGTCGGCAAGACGTTAGGTCCGCTCAAGCCATCATGGCGCGGCGGCACGACCAGGTCGAAGCGCTCGGCTGGCACATCCGGCGTCTGCACATAGACTGTGAACACGCCCTTTGCCCGCAGCGCCAGGGCTGCCGGGATACTGCGGCGGCCACAGGCGATGATGAGGTCGGGCAGGGGGGCGGCAAAGGCCTCGGCATTGGCAACGACCAGCGGCAAGCGGCGCGGCGCCAGCCGGCTTGGCAGCCAGCGCCAGGGCGCGCGCGCACGGACGGTCCTGGTCTCGATCTGCCAGCGGTCGGGCGCTGTGGCGGCGATGGCTTCTGCCAGCCCCAGCGCCTGGCTGACCATGCCGTTCTCGCCGGTGGTGAGCGTCCAGATGCGCAGCATGCGGCTACAGCGCGCCCTCTGCCTTTAAGGCAGCAATCTGGTCTGCGCTGACGCCGATGCCGCCGAGGATTTCCTCAGTGTGCTGGCCCAGGCTGGGGGCGGGGGTGCGGATGGCGCCGGGGGTGTCGGAGAGGCGCGGGATGATGTTGTGCATGGGGATGCGGCCCATGCCTTCGTCCGGCATCTCGACCAGGGCTTCGCGACCGATGACGTGGGGGTCGTGGCGGTATTGCTCGGCGGTGTAGACCGGGCCGGCGGTCACCTCCAGCCGTTCGAAGAACTCCAGGTTCTCCGCCAGCGTCTTTTCGGCGACGGCGTCGGCCACGACCTGATCGACGTAATCGACATGCTCAACCCGGCCGGCGGGGGTATTGTAGCGCGGGTCCTCGCACATATCCGCCCGGCCGATGGCGCGGAAGATGCGCAGCGCCATCACCTGCATCGAGCCGCTGATCGCCAGCCAGTTGCCGTCCTTGGTCAGATAGGTATTGCGCGGTGCGGCGGTGATCGAGCGATTGCCGGAGCGCATGGGCGACCTGCCGCTGGCTGCGTGCACCGCCGCATCGCCGCCCAGGACCGCGTGCAACGGCTCCATCAGCGAGAGGTCGATGACCTGGCCGTCGGAAAACGTGCCGTCGCCGTTCGCAGCCCGTGCCTGGAGGGCGACCATGGTGCCGAATGCGCCATAGGTGCCGGCGACCATGTCGGCCAGCGCCATGTTCGGCAGCGCCGGCGGCTTGTCCGGAAAGCCGGTCTTCATGGCAAAACCTGTCATCGCCTCGATTAGCGTGCCGAAGCCTGGGCGCTCCTTATAGGGCCCGGTCTGGCCGAAGCCGGTGACGCGCACGATGACCAGGCCGGGATTGCGCGCATGCAGGATTTCCGGGCTGAGGCCCATACGCTCCAGCCCGCCGACGCGGTAGTTCTCGATGAAGACGTCGGCAGTCTCGACCAGCTTGAGGAGGAGTTCTTTCGCCCGGTCGTCGCGCAGGTTCATCGGCACGCTTTTCTTGTTGCGGCCATAGATCTTCCACTGGATTGCGTGGCCGCCTGCGCCCCAGGAGCGCAGCGGGTCGCCGTCCGGCGGCTCGATCTTGATGACCTCCGCCCCGAAGTCGGCGAGCAGGGCGGAAACCTGATTGCCGGCGACGAGACGGGTGAGGTCGAGCACCCGCACATGGTCAAGCGGACAGGCGGCGTCGGTGGCGAAGTCTTTCAGGGGACCAATGGGCATCTTGTCTTTGTCGGCAAAGGCTAGGAGTGTTGCAGCCTACGATAGAACAGGAGCCCTCCAGCCGCCATGGCCCGAATTGCCGTCGCCGGTTTCCGGCATGAGACCAACACCTTCGCGCCTGCCAAAGCGAACCTGACCGATTTCGAGAACGGCTATTCCTGGCCGCCTCTCACCCGCGGGCCCGCGGTGGCGGAGGTGGTGAAGGGCTATAACCTGGCGCTCGCCGGCTTTATCGAGGCGGCGGAGCAGGCGGGGCATGAGATCGTGCCGCTGCTCTGGGCCTCGGCCAGCCCGTCCTCCTACGTGGAGGAACGGGCCTATGAGCGCATCGTCGGCATGCTGTTCGACTCGCTCCAGGCGGCAGCGCCCGTCGATGCCGTCTTCCTGTCGCTGCACGGCGCGATGGTGACGGAGCATCTGGAGGACGCCGAGGCCGACACGATTAAGCGGGTGCGCGATGCCCTCAGCCCGCTCGGCTGGCGCATTCCAGTGGTGGCGACGCTGGACTATCACGCCAACGTCTCGCCAGCGATGGTCGGGCGCGCCTCGGCGTTGCTCGGCTACCAGACATATCCGCATGAGGATATGGCGGCGACCGGCGCGCGCATGTTGCCGTGGCTGGAGCGGCTGTTGCAGGGCGAGCAACTGACCGAGCGCGCCTTCCGCCAAATCCCGTTCCTCTTCCCGCTGGTCTGGGGTTGCACGACGCATCCGCCCGCCTCGCGCATCGTCTCGATGATCCCGAAGCTTGAGCGCGAGCATGGCGTGCTGCTCACCTTCGCGGCTGGTTTCCCGGCGGCGGACATCCACGATTGCGGACCCAGCGTTGTCGCCTATGGAGCCGACAAGGCCGCCTGCCAGGCCGCTGTAGATGCGCTGGCGGGGACCGTGATCGCGGCGGAGGCGGAATTCACTGGCGTGCTGTTGGGGCCTGAGGAGGCGGTGGCCAAAGCCTTGGCGCACAAGGGCCGCGGCCCGGTGGTCATCGCCGACGTGCAGGACAATCCTGGCGCCGGCGGCACTGCCGACACCATGGGTCTGCTGAAGGCATTAGTGGCGGCGGATGCGCCGGGCAGCGTCTGCGGCATGATCTTCGACCCGCACGTCGCCTCGCTCGCCAGCCGGTCTATGGGGGCGACGACGATTACGGCGGCGTTGGGCGGCAAGCACGGTGTGCCGGGGGATTCCTCGCTGACCGCGACCTTCACCATCGAGAAGGTCGGCGATGGGCTGATCGACTGCGAGGGGCCGCTCTACAAAGGCGCACACATGGATTTGGCGCCTATGGTGCTGCTGCGGCTTGGCAATGTGCAGATCGTCGTCTGTTCGAAAAAGGTGCAGGCCGCCGACCTCGCCTTTTTCCGCCATCTGGGCGTCGAGCCGACCGAGTGCCGAGTGCTGGCCCTGAAATCCTCCGTGCACTTCCGCGGCGCCTTCGATCCCATCGCCGCAGAGACGATCCTCTGCGCCGCTCCGGGACCGATGGTGATGGACCTGAAGGCGCTGGACTTCCAGCGGCTGCGGGCGGGGGTGCGCATACGAAGCGTATGAAAGCGCAGTCGAGAAGGGCTTATAGATTGATTTAATTAATGATTATGACAGATTAAGGCTGTAATTTCTACCTATGTATTTTTCCTGCCAGAACTGTTATCATTACGGACTTGTTAACATTTTTCGAGGTGAAGCTGATGCGGTTTCTAAAGTGGTTATTTGTAGGGGCAGTTGCTGCGGCAGTTGCAACCCTAAGCAGTGGCGGAGCATTTGCCGGTCCTGTCTTTTTAACGGGACATGATCCTGATTTTCACTCTCAGGCTGGTTTTGGGAGTGGTGCTAACCTACTGGAAGTGGGATTGAATTTTGCGACTAGTGGCAATGCCAACACATTTAGTGGCAAAGTGCTGTGGATCGAATCTAAGGGCAGTATTCCCGGTGGGCATCTAAGGGGAGCCGACGGATTGAACGCGATTGGACTTGCTGCCGGTACCGATTACGATTGGGTCGATGCAGCAGAGTTCACTGCACTTATGAATTCAGACATATCGGCTTACAGCGCAATTGGAGTTGCATCCTCGTTCGGAGGAACGTTGCGTCGAGCCGAACTTGATGCGCTGATTTCTCGATCGGATGACATCAAGGCTTTTATCAATGCAGGCGGCGGCCTTTTTGCCTCGTCGGAATGTTTCCCTTGCGGTGGGAACCTGCTGGCCGGAGGAACCGCACCGGACCTTTTCGGCTACTTGCCTATCGATGTGACATCTGTCGGAGCTAATGCGCCATTCACGCCAACGGCGTTTGGATTATCGCTGGGTTTGACAGCGGCCGACCTCAATGATCCGACGCACAACTCGTTCGGCGAGACCGGTGGCTTGAATGTGGTCGATCTGGATAGTGCAGGACGCGCTACAACGCTTGCTGGAATCGTCATGATCGACGATGGCGGGTTCATACCAGTGCCGGAAGCGCCCGTGCTGGGACTTTTGGCGTCGGGAGCGGTCTCACTCTTCGCGTTTGGGCGGATTAATCGACGTAAGTCGCATCGATAACATAGGGTCAGGATAGCGCGAGCGGCGGAGAGGGCCTAGAATTCCGGAACCCGTTTCTGAACTCACCGGCCTGGAATCCTATGCCCCTCCCCACCGACGCCGTTCTCGCCCATGCCGACGCCAATCTCGACGCCTCGCTGGAGCGGTTGTTCGACTATTTGCGCATCCCGTCGATCAGCACCGATCCGGCCTATACGGATGAGTGCCTGCGTGCCGCGCAGTGGTCGGCGGATCGGTTGACCGAGTGCGGCTTCTCCGCCGAAATCCGTCCGACCACCGGCCACCCGATGGTCGTCGCCCACCACGACGGCGCCGGGCCGGATGCGCCGCACGTGCTCTACTATGGCCATTACGACGTGCAGCCGCCGGACCCGCTCGACCTCTGGCACACCGGGCCGTTCGAGCCGGTGTTGGTCGATGGCCCGCACGGCAAGCGCATCGTCGCCCGCGGTGCCGTCGACGACAAGGGCCAGGTAATGATGTTCCTGGAGGCCTTCCGCGCCTGGCACGAGGTGCACGGCAATATGCCGGTACGCGTCACCGTCTTCCTGGAGGGGGAGGAGGAGTGCGGCTCACCCTCGCTGCCGCCGTTTCTGGAGGCGAATAAGGACGAGCTCGGCCAGGCGGACGTCGCCGTCGTCTGCGACACCGGCATGTGGGATGTGGATACGCCGGCGGTGACGACCATGCTGCGCGGCATGGCGTATACGGAGGTCAAGCTGGTCGGCCCTTCCCGCGATCTGCACTCCGGCCTCTATGGCGGCAGTGCGCTGAACCCGATCAACGCGCTCTCGCGCATCCTGGGCGACCTGACCGATGCCGAAGGGCGCATTCAACTGCCCGGCTTCTATGACGGCATCCCCGAGCGGTCGATGGAGCAAAAGGCCGAGTGGGCCGCACTGAATTTCGACGAGGCGGCATTCCTCAACGATGTCGGGCTTTTCAGCCCGGCGGGTGAGGCGCAGCGGACCGCGTTGGAGCGGCTCTGGGCGCGCCCGACCGCCGATATCAACGGCATCTGGGGCGGCTATCAGGGACCGGGCTCCAAGACCGTGATTGCGTCGGAGGCCTATGCCAAGGTCTCGTTCCGGCTGGTGACCGGCCAGGACTCAGACAAAGTCGTCCAGGCCTTCCAGCAATTTTGCGACGAGCGCGCGCCGGCGGGAGCCAAAGTTACCGTCAGCGACTTGCACAGCGCGCCGGCGATGGAGGTGCCGCTCGACCTGCCGCAATTGAGCGCCGCCCGTGCCGCTTTGGCGGACGAGTTCGGCAGGCCGGCTGTCAACGTCGGTTCCGGTGGCTCGATCCCGGTGGTCGAGAAGATGAAGCGGATTTTGGGCCTGGACAGCGTGTTGATGGGCTTCGGCCTCAACGACGATCAAATCCACAGCCCGAACGAAAAGTTCGAGGTGGTCTGCTTCCGGCACGGCCTGCGCTCGAACCTGCGGCTGTTGGCCAAATTAGCAGAGGGCTGAACGATGGCGGAGCAGGCGCGCTCTTCTGTCCCCGAGCATTGGCAACCGGTCCGCATCCTGCATGCGCTGGATACGTCGCGAAGTCTCGGCTGGCCGAAGGAGAACCGCAACTTCGTCGAAATGCACACCTGGTGCAAGAAGCACAGCAAGCACGATTGGCGCATGGTGTTGAACAAGGAGACGGTCGCCACCTTCTGGTTCGAAAGCCGCCGCGACGCCCAGGAATTCGCGCTGCGCTGGTTTCCATTCAAGTGCGTTTGAACTGCCGGCCACTCGACAAGCGTTCTCGCATTAGGAACTAGCGCGCGGTATGCTGGCGGCTCTCCTTTGCCGTCGCAAACACTGTCAGGACCCTGTGCCCATGCTGAAAATCAAAGATACCGTCACCATCGTCACCGGCTCCTCCAGCGGCATAGGTGCGGCGTGCGTGCGCATGCTGGCGGAGAATGGCGGCCATGTGGTCGTCAACTACTCGAAAAGCGCCGCCGCTGCCGAGGCGGTCGCCGCCGACTGTCGCAAGCACGGGGTGGAGGCGCTGGTGTTCCAGGCCGATGTTGGTAACGAGGCCGACCAGCAACGGCTGGTGGACGAGACCATGGCGAAGTTCGGCAAAATTACCGGCCTGGTCAACAATGCCGGCACAACCAAGTTCGTCGATCATGCAAATTTAGCCGGGCTTTCGGCCGAGGATTTTCAGGCGATTTACGCCCTGAACGTCATCGCCCCCTTCCAGATGACCCGCGCCTGCGAGCCGCATATGCGGGCCGGCGGCAGCGGCTCGGTGGTGAACATCTCGTCGGTCGCGGGTGTCATGGGCGTCGGCTCGTCCATCGCCTATGCCGCGAGCAAGGGTGCGCTGAACACCATGACCTTGTCTTTGGCTCGGGTGCTGGGGCCGGAGATCCGGGTGAACACCGTCTGTCCGGGCTTCGTCATCGGCGAATGGCTGAAGCAGGGCATGGGCGAGGAAAAGTACGAAGCCACCCGCGCCGCGCTCGCCAAAGGCACGGCGCTGCACAAGCCCGGCGGCACGCCGGAGGATATGGCGGAGGCGGTGCTCTGGTTCCTCTACGGCGCCGGCCACATCACCGGCGAGTTCCTGCTGGCCGACGGCGGTATGCACCTCGGCCAAGCCCCGCTGACCATCCGCTGAGGTGAATGCAGCACCGAACGCCTACTCATCCTGAGTAGGTCCGGAGGGCCGTATCGAACGGTGTTCCGATGCGGTCGTGTTGAGTGTTAGGCCGAGGCTGCTTCGCCAGCGGGCTCGGCGCCGGCCTGCTTCGCCTGGAAACGTTCGATCCGGCGCTTGATCTTGCGGGCTTCCATCGGCAGCTTGCGGTTCGGCGTCCCAAGGAGGAACGAGTCGAGGCCGCCATTATGCTCAATCGTCCGCAAGCCCTGCGTGGTAACGCACAGCCGGACCCATTCGCCCAGAATATCGCTCATCACCCGTGTGTTCTGCACGTTCGGCAGGAACCGGCGGCGGGTCTTGTTCATCGCGTGGCTGACATTGTTGCCAGACATCACGCCTTTACCGGTAATATCGCAGCGGCGCGCCATCTTTGGCCCGTTCCTTCATACTGGTGTCTTATAGGAAGAACGCTTCCTACAGGGGATCGACCGGAAATGTCAACCGTCAGCGGCGATTTCGTCTTCGATTGGCAATGCCGCCACCAGTACGCGGGTGACGTCGGTGCCATCGTCGGACAACGGCAGCAGCAGCCGCTTGTAAACCTGCTCCGTGCCATTCAGGCGAATTTGGTTGACCTGGTACATTGCCTCCGCCTGCTGCTCCACCGCCAGCATGTCCTGCTGGAACGCCGCGCGGAGAAGCGGGTGCGGGCGGTGGTTGGAGCCGCCGATATTCCACGCCATCACGGGGTCCTGGTGCGGCTGCGCGATGCCGCCGCCAGCCGCCAGATCGACGACGCTCAACATGGTTTCCTTGGCAGCGCGGCGCAGCAGCCGGGCGCTGAGTTCAGTGATCCGGGGCAAACATTGCAGTTGATCGCGGCGGCGGCTCCATTCGTGATAAATTTCCGCCAGCATGCTGTCTTCGCTACGGTCCAGCACCGCCACATGCAGCGCCACTTTCACCATCACATCCTGGCCACGCTCGATGCGAACCCGCAACACCTCGCCCTTGGTATAGGCCGGGCCGAACTCGGCCAGGATCATATCGATGGATTGCGGCGCACTGGCTTGGTCAGCCTGAGTTGGCACCTGCTGCAAATAGGAGACGATGTAGGAACGGACAGCCGCCGTCATCGACATCTCGCCCCGGGACGAGTCGATTTTCGAGCAGATCTGATTAACCGAAAGGCTTTGATCTTCGGCGATCCGGCGAATGGCATTCCACATGCTGGGCTCTAAGCGCATGGTTGTGCGCCGGCCGTTGATCGTAACGCTGCGCATCGCAAGCCGACTCGCCAGATCCATCGTGTCTTCGATGTCGTGAATGCGTTGCGTCATGTTCGCCGATGTCATCGTGTTCCCTCTGTGCCTTGCCTGACCTGCCCGGTGAGGGCGATATGGCCAAATTTTTGCTGGTCGCCAGCATGCAGCTTTCATTAATTATCTTTACTTTAGCGGATCAAAGCCTGATTGCCTACATGGTAAATGGCTCGACGTATGGTTTTATACAGATGTGCACTGCGCGCGCCCATAGTCAATTGGCGCTTGGTAGGCATGCCGCAGCGGTGACGTTGATTACCGGGATCGGAAACGCGAGAACGCTACGAATATACCAATTAATACGAAAAACGGAATATTGCCTACCTCAGTAAACAATGGTGGGTTGCCTATTGCTTGCGGTAGCCGGCTGTCTATGACCGCCGATTGGCCGATTGGCAGAGACCGGAGGATACGCCCATAAGGGTCGATCACCGCCGAAATCCCGGTGCTGGCGACCCGGATGAGGGGCAAACCTTCCTCAATAGCGCGCAGGCGGGCGATAGCCAGATGTTGCGCCGGCCCGGCGCTAGAGCCGAACCAGGCGTCGTTGGTGATATTCAAAAGCCAAGCCGGCCGCGAATCGGCGGCGGTCACCTCGCCGGGGAATATCGCCTCATAGCACACCAGCGGGCTGAGCGGCGGCGCGCCGGGGACCGTTAGCGTCTGCGGCCCCGGCCCCGGCGCAAAATCGCCCCGTCCTGCTGCGAGCCGCTCGATCGGCAGCCACTTGCGCAGCGGTACGTACTCGCCGAACGGCACCAGATGGTGTTTGTCGTAAACCGCAGCGAGAGTCCCTTGTTCCGTCAGCACGACCAGCGCGTTGCCGATTTGCGCCGCCGCCGTCGCATCCTCAGTGGCAGCCGCAACGCGCCTGGGCGTGCCGGTAATCAAGGCACCGCCTGGCGGAACGATGCGGCTGGCGGCTGCCAAGGCGTCGGGGGCGTCCAGCAACAGGAACGGCGTAGCGGCCTCTGGCCAGATCACATGCGTGACGCCGGCCTTGGCCGCGCCGGCGCTCAGCGCCAAATGGCGTTGGAAATGCTCGGCGGCCTTGGCCGGCAGCCATTTCTCGCGTTGGGGGATATTCGGTTGCACGAGGCGGAGTTTCACGCCAGGGACAGTCGGCATCTCGGCGGGGGCCGCAGCGATGCGCCAGAAGCCGAGCGCCGCCACCAGGCAAAGCGGCAAGATCGCAGCGGCAATCGCCGGCAAGCTGCTGCGGCGCGGGTAGACGATGGCGGCGCCCGCCGCCGCGGCGACCATCACGGTCAGGAGCGATAGGCCGTATGGTCCGATCCAGGCGACGCCCTGCAGGACGCCAAGCACGCGATCCCAGGTCTGCACCGGCAAGTTCCAGGGGAAGCCGGTGAGAATATTGCCACGCAACCACTCGGCCGTCATGAACAGGGCCGAATAGAGCAGCACGTCTGCGAGTGGCCGGCGACGCGCAAAACGAACATAGACGGCCGAGGCGAGGCCCGCGAAGAGAGCGAGGCCGGCGGGGAGACCTACCATGGCGAACGGCCGCATCCATGCGAAGCGCTCCGCATCGACCAGAAAGGCTTCGCCCACCCAGGCGAGGCCGAACAGGTGAAAGCCGAAGGCAGCGGCCCAGCCGAGGGCGAAACCGCTGCCGGCGCGGTTGACGCTCGCCAGCAGCACCACCAAGCCGCCGTGATAGACAATCAGGGCCAACGGCTGAGCGTCGGGTGGCATCCCCCAGGCGCCGGCTGCGCCGAACAGGCCGGCCAGGACGACGCGGATAATCAACGGCAGTTTAGCGAGCGTTTGTGCGACGCTCAACGATGTGGGCGAGGGGATCGCTGCGTGTGGCACGGCCAGTCAATCAGGCGATGGCGACGGCGGGATCGGGTGTGCGCAGCGGCAGGTTGCGGACGCGCAGCCGTTTCAGGCGTCTTGGATCGCCCTCCAAAATCTCGAACTCGACACCAGAGGGGTGCACGATGATCTCGCCGCGGCTCGGCACGCGCCCGACCAGCGTGAACACCAGGCCGCCCAGCGTATCGATGTTGTCGCGTTCGTCGTCGGTGAGAATCTCGCCGACCTCTGCCTCGAAGTCTTCCAGATGCACGCGAGCATCGGCGATCAGCGTGCCGTCGGGCCGTTGCTCCAGGGTGGTTTCCGCCGTGACTTCATGCTCGTCTTCGATTTCCCCGACGATCTGCTCGACCAGATCTTCGATGGTGACCAGGCCGTCGATGCCGCCAAACTCATCGACCACCAGCGCCATGTGGGTCCGCTCCATACGCATGCGCAGCAGCAGGTCCAGCACCCGCATCGATGGGGCGACGATCATCGCCGGGCGTAGCAACGAGCGCAGCGCCGGCGCCTCTTCGTCGCCCGCCACCGCCGGCAGGATGTCCTTCACATGCACCAGGCCGATGGTGTGGTCGAGATTGCCCTCGTAGACCGGAATCCGCGAATGATGGGTCTCGCCGATGCGCTTTACAACGTCGGCGAGCGGCGTTTGCACGTCGATGGCGATGATGTCGGCGCGCGGCGCCATCACGTCTTCCACCGTCTGACTGCGCAGGCGAAGCGTGTTTTCCAGTATCAGGTGCTCGGTCGGATCGATTGGCTCGTTGTCTTCCTCGTGCCGCTCCGCCAATTCTTCCAGCGCATAGCGCAGCGACGATCCGTCGGAGCCGCGGGAGCGCCGCAGCAATCGCCACATATCGCGCCAGAAGGATCGGCGGGCGTTGCTGCGTCCATGGCCGTTGAACGGCGGGGTGGCCGTAGGCGGCGAGTTGAAAGATCGGTCCGCCGGCGCATCGGTCGAATCGTTCGCTGCGGCCCGCAAGGGGCCGGGCTCAACCGGCAGGGCCGGGGTCTCCACCGGGTTATCGACAGCCGGTGGAGCGGTTCTAGGTGAGGGGTCTTCTGTCATCAGAGTCGTGGCGGACAATCGGTCATGACCTTATACGGCGTCCGCGTCGTTGGAATGGTCGAATTGCGAGTCGGCATTGTACGGGTCCGGAACATTGAGATCGGCCAAGATCGCCCGCTCTTTGGCTTCCATGCGATCTCTGTCGCCAACAACTTGGTGATCGTACCCCAGAAGATGCAAGAGTCCATGCACTACCATATGGCACAAATGTTGATCCAACGTCTTGTCCTGCGCCACAGCTTCGCGCGCGACCGTCTCGTAAGCGATGGCGATATCGCCCAGATAACGTGCCTCGCCGTCCCGGGTGTCCAAGTTGGTATCGGCCCCGAACGACAGAACGTTGGTCGGTTTGTCGATGCCGCGGAACCGGCGGTTGAGATCGGTGAGTGTCAGGTCGTCGGCCAGCAGGATCGAGGCTTCGGCGTCGCCATCGACCTGACTGTTAAGGGATGCCCAGGCCGTTTGTGCCGCCTGTTCGACTCTGGCCTCGACATTCGGCAACCGCTGCACCCAATCGGCGGTCTCCGCAACCAGGTCGAGCGACAGGTGATGGCCAGCACCGGTCCGAGGAGGCTCCGATGGCCGCGCGGCGGGTGTCTCTCCACGTGCCGCGGTGGCCGGATCAGCCACGGGGCGGGTTGGCGGCGAGGCCGGCTTCGCATACGCCATCACGATGCGGCCCACCAGCGGATCGCGCACCACATCGGCGGCGGTGAAGTGCTGGACGCCGACTTCGGCGACATTCTCCAGGCGGCGCACCGCGTCGGCCAGGCCGGATTGGGTGTGGCCCGGCAGGTCGACCTGATCCGGGTCGCCGCAGACTACCATGCGGGCACCTTCGCCAAACCGGGTCAGGAACATCAGCATCTGCTGGGTCGAGGTATTCTGCGCCTCGTCCAGAATGATGAAGGCGTGCGCCAGGGTACGGCCGCGCATGAAGGCAAGCGGCGCGATCTCGATACTGCCGGCGTCGATCTGCCGTTGCACCAGATCGCCGGGCAGCATGTCGTGCAGCGCGTCATAGAGCGGGCGAAGGTAGGGGTCGACCTTCTCCTTCATATCGCCAGGCAGGAAGCCGATGCGCTCGCCGGCCTCGACTGCCGGGCGCGACAGCACAAGGCGCTCCACCTCGCCCGCCGCCATGGCAGCGACAGCGGCGGCGACCGCAAGATAGGTCTTGCCGGTGCCGGCGGGGCCGAGGGCGAAGGTTAGCTTGTGGGCGCGAATGGCCCGAATATAGGCCGCCTGAGCCGGGGTTCGCGGCTGCACCCGGCGTTTGCGCGTGGTGATGGAGACGTCGCTGTCGGTCAACTCCACCCGGGCATCGCCGGTGACGGCGAACTTCAGTGCCGCGCGCACGGCGCCGCTGTCCACGAGTTGGCCTTGTTCCAGCATTCGATAGAGCGCATGCAGCGCCTCCTCCGCGCGTTGTGCGGCGCCGTCCGGCCCTTCGATCACAACCTGATTGCCGCGCGAGCGGATACGCACACCCAACGCCTCCTGAATCAGCGCCAGATGCTGGTCGTATTCGCCATAGAGTTGCTGAGCCAGCCGGTTTTCGGCAAAGGTCAAGACCCGCGATGTGTCCGCGCTGGTCAAGCGGCCTCGCGTGCGTCGGATGAGAGGCCGCGGGGGCCGGCATTGGCGACGGTGATCTCGACGATGCGGTTCTGCCAGTCGGCAGGCGCGGCCGCGTGCACCGCGTGCTGCCAGGGGGAGCGGCCGGCCAGTTGTCCGGGCCGCCGGCCCGGCCGGTCGAACAGCACCGGGATGGTCTGGCCCAGAAAACGCCGGTTGAAGGCGGTCTGCTGCTCGGCGAGCAGAGCTTGCAACGCCGCCAGCCGCTCCACCTTGACCGGCTCCGGCACCTGCGCTTCGGCGGTCGCCGCCGGCGTGCCGGGCCGGGCCGAGTATTTGAACGCGTAGGCCTGCGCATAGGTGACATCGCGGACCAGGCGCAGCGTTTCCTCGAAATCCGCGTTGCTCTCGCCTGGGAAGCCAACAATGAAGTCGCTGGCGAGCGCGATGTCCGGGCGGGCGGCGCGCAGCCGCTCGACAATCCGGCGGTAGTCGTCGCCGGTGTGCTTGCGGTTCATCGCGCGCAGCACCGTGTCGCTGCCTGCCTGCACCGGCAAATGCAGGTAGGGCATCAGCGCCGGCACCTCGCCATGCGCGCGGATCAGGCCGTCTTCCATGTCGCGCGGGTGTGAGGTTGTATAGCGGATGCGGGCTAAGTCCGGGATTTCCGCCAAGGCTCGGATCAACCGCGCCAGGCCCCACTCACCGCCGCCGGCGGTTGCTGCGCCGTGGTAGGCGTTGACGTTCTGGCCCAGCAGCGTGATCTCCCGCGCGCCAGCCTCGACCAACCGGCGGGCTTCGGCCAGCACATCCGCAGCCGGGCGCGAGTATTCGGCGCCGCGGGTATAGGGCACGACGCAGAAGGTGCAGAACTTGTCGCATCCTTCCTGCACCGTCAGAAACGCGCTGACGCCGGGGTGCGAGGCTTCCTGCGGCAAATGATCGAACTTGCTTTCCGCCGGAAAGTCGGTCGCGACGATGCCGGCGCGGCCGCGGGGCGTGGCGCGGGCAGCCTCCGCCTGGGCCACCAGTTTCGGCAGATGGTGATAGGCCTGCGGTCCGATGACGAGGTCGACGACCGGCGCGCGGCGCACCATTTCCTCGCCCTCCGCCTGGGCGACGCAGCCGGCGACCGCGACCAACAGGTCCTTGCCGGCCTTGCGCCGTTCGGACTGCAACATGCGCACCCGGCCAAGCTCCGAATACACCTTCTCCGCCGCTTTCTCGCGGATATGGCAGGGATTCAGGATGATGCAGTCGGCGTCGGTCGCATCGTCGGTCAGAGCAAATCCGGCGACAGCCAGAGCGTCGGCCATACGGCGCGAGTCATAGACGTTCATCTGGCATCCGTAGGTGCGGATGAACAGCTTGCGCCGGGGCGCGCTAGCGGCGGAACTCGGTTCGGTGTGCGGTATTGTCACAAACGCGCAGGTACCCGTCTTCAGGAATTACGCAGAGGCCGACGCGGCGGCGGCTGCTTTGCCGGACCCTAGCGCCGCAGCAACGCCTGTCAAGTCGATCTGCCGACCGGTGAGGGACGCGGCCAGTCCGGCTTGCACGTGGGCGTGCACGAACCGCGCCAGCTCGCGGCGATTGGCGAAGGCGTCGGTCTGAACCGGCGGCATCAATTGGATCTCGATCCGGGTTTGGCCGAGCCCGGCAAAGGTCCAAAGATGGCGACCCAACTCCATATCTCCGTACCAGGCGAAATAGGGCCGCAGCGCATGGCCGATGGGGATGCCGTTCAGGTGGGTGTAGGCGATGGAGAGCGGCTGAATGGTGAGCGGCGCATCGGTATCGGCCCGTTCGGCAACGCTGAACAGCGCGCTCTTGAACGGCAAGACCCGGTTGCCGTCGCTACTGGTGCCTTCGGCGAACAGGACGAGGCGTCCGCCCTCCGCCAGCCGCTCGGAAATCGCATCGCGCTGCTTGGCGGCGCTGGCCCGGCGGCGATCGACGAAGACGCTGCGCTGCAGCTTGGCCAGCAGTCCGAAAAACGGCCATTTCGCCACCTCGCTCTTGGCGACGAGGCTGAGGCCGCCGAGGGTCGAGAGCACCGGAATGTCCAAGTAGGACGTGTGGTTCGACACCAGCAGCAGGGGCCGCACCGGGGCCAGCTCACCCTGCACCACGACGGTCATGCCCCACAGGCGGCAGCACACGGTATGATAGAAAACCGGCAGCGATTCCCGCAATGGCAGCTTCAACGCCAAGGCAAGCGCCTGGACCGGAATGAGGGTCAACGTGAAGATCAGGTACAGGCTCAGGCGCACCGCCGCCCGGGTATGGCGCACCCAGCCCGGGCCGAGAATCTGGCTCTCCAGCGGTGCGCTCATGTTCGGATCGGCCGTCCGCGTGCGATCAAGACCTGGCTCGCCGGTCCTGGGCGATGACGCTGAATTGCCGTGCGACCGGACCAGCCAACCGGTCCGGGCGGACGACGATACAGACATCGATGGTGTTGAACTGCTCGTCGATCACCGCGCCATCGCCGATCATGCCCCCCATGCGCAGATAGCCCTTCAGCAGCGGCGGCAAGGCGGCGCGGGCGGCCTTTGGGTCGTAGGTGCCGGGGGCATGCCAGTTCATGCTGACATAGCGCTTGCGCCGCGCCTTGGGCCTCATCCGCAGCGGCGCCAGGTGATAGTGGCGCAGATAGCTGAGTTCGACGCCAATCGCCTCCGGATCGGTGCCGTGAAAGCTGGCGCACCCGAACATCAGCTTGACATCGTGCACATGGGCATAGAGGCCGACGCCGCGCCACAACAGGTTCATGGTCAACTGCCGGCGGTAGGCCGGCGCCACGCACGAGCGGCCCAACTCCAGCACCTGTCGGCGGCCGCGCAGCAAGCCGCGGATGCTGTATTCGTCCTGCGTATAAAACTTGCCGAGTTTCGCCGCCATATCCCGGCGCAACAGGCGGTAGGTGCCGACAATCGGCGGATTCTCCGCATCGGCCTGGGTGTCCAGCACGATCAGGTGATCGCAACCTGTATCGAAGGCGTCGAAATCGCGCCCGGTCGCCTGCATCTCCGCAGTCGGAATCGCGCCGCGCTCGTTATAGAACACGTCATAGCGCAACCGCTGGGCGGCTAACAGTTCTGCCTCGGTCTGCGCCAGCCGCAATTCCAGCGGGCCAGCGGTCAGGCGAATTTCGCGGTTGCGGGCTGGTTGTACACCGGCAGCCGCCAACCGGCGGCCGATGAACGGCAAGCCTGCGAACCGGACGGTTGCTGCCTTCGGCGGTCGAATTCGTCGCCAGGCGCGGCCACGTTGGATGGCGCGTCGTAGTGCTAACGGCATCCCGTCGACTTTCGTAACGTCAACCCATCAACCCTTATATGCCTGCCCATTCCAGCGGACAGCCGGTGCCCGCGACTGCCGCGCGGCTTACAGTTCGGTTACTCGAAAAAAAGAGCGGCTGCAACCGACTGGCTGCAACCGCTCCATTCAATTCAGAGATGTCGCGGGGCGGAACTACTCGGCTGCCGTACGCCGTGCCCGGGTGCCCAGGCCGATTTTCTTGGCCAGGGTAGAGCGCTGAGCGGCATAGCTGGGCGCAACCATCGGATACTCCGGCGGCAGACCCCAACGCTCGCGGTATTCTTCCGGCGACATGCCATAGGCGGTTTTCAGGTGCCGCTTCAGCATTTTCAGCTTTTTGCCGTCCTCCAGACACACAATATAGTCATTGGTGACGGATTTCTTGATCGGCACGGCTGGTTCCGGACGTTCTTGAGCAGCCGTCGTTTCGCTTTCGACAGACGCGAGCGTCCGGTAAACTTGGTGGATCAGGTCGGAAAGATCGACCACAGGAACGGTGTTGTTGGAAACATGTGCTGCGACGATCTCAGTGGTGTACTCGAGCAGTTCCTTGTTGGACTGCTTGTCGTTTTCAGACATTAACGGCTTACTCCGGGCTTTTTAGGTGAGGCTCATTGCGCTATACGCGCTTAGTTAGTCACGAATTCCCCTTAATGCAATATACTTGCGAAAAAATTTGCAATTTTTCTAGGAAGGAAGCGAATCTTGTCTGACTACTCTATCGACATCACCGACAAAAAATGCCCGATGACCTTCGTCAAGACCAAGCTTTTGGTTGAAAGAATGGCAATTGGCGAAACGGCTGATGTACGATTGCGCGCCGGCGAACCGTTGGAGAATGTGCCGCGATCGCTGAAAGAAATGGGACAGGAAGTCCTGTCGCTTGTGGAAAAAGAACAGGGGATCTGGCAACTGACGCTGCGCAAGGTGGTGTAACCATAGATAGCGAAATTTCGCCGCAGCACACCTGTCTACTGCGCTGCGGCGTCACGGCTCGTTCCTGCCGCTGACTGTCAGGCGACCTCGAACAGCCCGGCAGCGCCCATGCCGCCGCCGATGCACATGGTGATTACCACATGTTTGGCGCCGCGGCGTTTGCCCTCTATCAAAGCGTGACCGACCATGCGCGCGCCCGACATGCCATATGGATGGCCAATGGAGATAGCGCCGCCATCGACATTCAACCTGTCGTTATCGATGCCGAGCCTGTCGCGGCAATAGAGCACCTGCACCGCGAACGCCTCGTTCAATTCCCACAAGTCGATATCGTCGATTTTCAGACCATGGCGCTGCAGCAACTTCGGTACGGCAAAGACCGGGCCGATGCCCATCTCGTCCGGGTCGCAGCCGGCCACCGCCAGGCCACGGTAGATGCCGATCGGGCTAAGGCCGCGCTTCGACGCCTCCGACGCCTCCATGACGACGGCTGCCGACGCGCCATCCGATAGTTGCGAGGCGTTGCCGGCAGTGATCACGCCGCCTTCGCGCACCGGTTTCAGGCTGGAGAGGCCGTCGAGGTTCGTGTCTGGGCGGTTGCCCTCGTCCCGTTCCAGGGTGACGGACTGAGTCGATTTCTCGCCGGTTTCCCGGTCCACGACCATCTTGTCCGCAGTAATCGGGATGATCTCGTCGTCGAACCGGCCGGCCTGCTGGGCAGCCGCAGTGCGCATCTGCGATTGCAGGCCGTAGGCATCCTGCGCATCCCGGGCGATGCCGTAGCGTTTGGCGACGGTCTCCGCCGTGTCGATCATCGGCATGTGCAGGTGCGGGTGCGCTTGTTCGAGGCGTGGATCGACGGCGCGGTGCGTATTGGCGTGCTCGTTCTGCACCAGGCTGATCTGTTCCAGCCCGCCGGCGACAATGGGGCCCATGTAATCGTCGATCACCTGCTTGGCCGCGGTTGCTATCGCCATCATGCCGCTGGAGCATTGGCGGTCGATGCTCATGCCGGAGACGGAGGTCGGAAGACCGCCGGCCAGCGCCGCCTGCCGGCCGATGTTGAAACCGGTCGAGCCTTGTTGCAGGGCCGCGCCCATAATGCAGTCATCGATTTCGCCGGGGTCGATTCCGGCTCGCTCGACGGCGGCTTTGATCGCATAGCCTGCCATGGTCGGGGCATCCAGATTGTTGAACGCGCCGCGGTAGGCCTTGCCAATCGGGGTCCGTGCGGTGGAGACGATAACAGCTTCACGCATGGGGGTTTCCTCAGAATGTTACGGTCGTATTGCTGCCGTTTCAGCGCACTTGCCTGCCGCTGTAAAGGGAATTGTGCCCTGGACAAGGCAATTGTGATCCGGGCCGATCGGGCCTACTATCGCTGTACTCAAAAATGGAGATGTGATGATGAGTGAAACCATACAGGTCTTCTGGCAACCGCATTGAACCTCCTGCCTTCGTGTGAAGGAATTTTTGGCGGTCCGTGGGATCGCATTCGAATCGGTGAATGTGTTGGAGGATGGCGGTCTGGACAAGTTGCGCGCCGTCGGTGCGCGCTCGGTCCCGGTGGTCGCCCGCGCCGGCAAGTTCGTCTTTGCGCAAGTGATCAAGGACGTTGTCGAGTTTCTGGAGTTGGACGAGAACACCGGCCCGGCCCTGTCGCCGGCGGCGTTGGCGGCGCGGTATGACCAAGTGCTGACCGCGGCGGTGGCCAGTGTGCGCCAGATGCCGGATAGCGCCCTCGGCAACATGCTGCCGAACCGGCCGCGTTCCTGGCGGGTGCTGATGCACCACATGTTCCAGATCCCGACGGAGTTTCTGGACTCGCTCGGTCAGGGCCGGCCATTGGCCTACGAGAACCTGGTGGCCGCCCCGCCGAAGGACATGACCACCAGCGCCGAGATCGCCGATTTTGGCGAGGCTCTGCACGGGCGGTTTAATACCTGGTGGCAGGATAGCGGCAGCGGGTTGGAATACTCGGCGCCCTACGAAGCCTATTTCGGCACGACAACCCTGCACGAGATGTTCGAGCGCACGGTCTGGCATTCCACCCAACATGTGCGGCAGGTGCAAAGTCTGCTGGAACGAGAAGGTATCGCACCTGCCATGCCGTTGGGCCTCCAGGTGATCGAGGGCCTGCCGCTGACCGAGAAGGTTTGGGACGAGTAGGGTCGTCGGTACTGACGTAGTCGAAGGCCCTCGCTGGGAGACCGGCGGGGCCTTTGGTGTTTGGGGGCTTTAGAACATTCGCATTTGTGCGCGAATGTCAGCGAACCTTAATGTTTGCGGCAGCTCGGTGTGGGTAGCGCTAACATTGGGGTTGGCATTTTGGGGCAATTTGGTGGAGAGGAAGGTGGCGGTTCCGTGGATGGTTGTGCATAATCTACTTTTGTACCATTAATGTTCTTATGAAGCAAGAGGTATTGTTGCTGATGTCCGCGTTGCCCTCCTCGTCTTCCTGGACTTGATCCAGGACGGGCGGGCGCCGGCACGAGCCGTCTGACGCGCTCGAAAACGGGATTAAAATCGCGAATCTCCGTCATTGACCTCACCCAAGACGTTTCGCATGGCAAATGTCGAGTTGGCGGAAGCAAAGATAAGAAGTTCACCAATTGAGTCATACCAACGGCATAAATTATCGACCTACATGAGCCCAGTCTCGCAATCCAATGGA
>CAXBDI010000068.1:0-20370 GCA_963974445.1 uncultured Alphaproteobacteria bacterium | reverse complement strand
GGAACTAGGTGCCAACGTCAAGCTAAATGCCCAGTGGGGCGTACGCATCGCTTACTGTAGGCCTTGCGTAGTCGGCGCAATTGCTTGTCATAGCCACCGCTGTCTAGGAAATCGCCGAGCACGGCCTGATCCAGCCAGGGCGCGCCGGCGGTCTGGCTGGACCAAGCGTAGTCCAGCAGGCGCAGCGCCTCCAGGGCGGGCTCAATCAGGGCCGGTGGCATGACCAGATAGCTGATGCGAAGACCGGGGCCGATGGTCAGCGCAAAGGAGGCGCCGTAGATAAAGCGCCCATGCCCGTCCAGGGTCTGGAGCGCCGGATTTGGCGAGCCCTCGTAGCGGAACTCGCTGTCGAAATCGACCTCGAACACGTATGCGTCCTGGCTCTCCGCCCAGTTTAGTAGCGCCTTGCGTCGCTCGGCCGGCATGGTGCAGCCCATGGGAAAATGCCGCTCGGGCGTGACTGCGACCAGGGCGTTCCGGCGCTCTGGCAGGAGGTCCACCCGAAGGCCCTGCGTATCCGTCGGCACTGGCAGAATTTCTGCGCCGGCTCGGGCAAAAATGGGACCAATCAGGCTGCAGCCAGGCTGCTCCACAACGACCGGAGAGCCGGGCGAGACAAATATCTGGCCAACCACGTTGGTCGCTTGTTGAACGCTAGAGACAATCAGCACCTGCTCCGGCTGGACCGTCATGCCGCGGCTTGCGCCCAGAAACTTGCAGAGCGAGCGGCGCAGGTCGAGCGAGCCCTGCGGGTCGCCGGTTTTGGTCAGGTTGAAGTCGGATGTCTGGATGCGGCGCATCATCAGGCGGCGCCAGACGGCGGTGGGGAACAGGTCCGGGTCTACCGCTTCAAGCTCGAAATTACAGAAGACCGGGACTTCGGCTTTTGCCTTGCGCCTTTTCGGTTCTGGTGTGGGCTGCAGCGGCTCGAACGGATCGGGCTCCGGCCAGACTTCGCTGACGAAGGTGCCAGAGCCTTCCCGCATTTCCACAAAGCCCTCGGCAGCGAGCACCTCAAAGGCCAGCAGTACCGTGTTGCGGGAGACGCCCAATTGTTGGCTGAGCGACCGCGTGCCTGGCAATCGTGTTCCGGCGGCAAGCCGTCCATTGGTTATTGAAGTGCTGATTTCGCCAACCAACTGTGTCTGAAGCGGAATCGGGGCCAAGGGGTCGATCTCGATGGACAATTGCATGGATCAAACTCCGGAAGCGTCGCTAGTGGTTCAAATCATTCGGATGGTACCGGTTCAATGTACGGCTCTCGTCATCTCTCCTGGCGTCATTGCGAGCCGCAGGCGAAGCAACCCAGGAAATATTGCAACCCGCACAAGCGTTTATCTGGGTTGCTTCGTCGCCTGCGGCTTCTCGCAATGACGCCCGTAGGTGTTTTGTAGAACATATCAGAAACAGACAGTGCGAATCAACTGTATTTTGCGGCGAACGCTTCGAAGACCGCCACCGATTCTGTCTGGCCTTGCCGCTCCGCCTGCATTTGCGGGCGGGCATCGGTGGGTAGACCCACCTGCTCGCGCAGTTCCGCCATAGAAAACCGGCGGCGGGCCGTCGGGTTTTTGGCAGCGAGCTTTTTCATAAAGGCGGCGCTATCGCCCGAATCGGCGGCGTAGACCAGCTTCTGAATGCCGGCGAGCAGCATGGTGACGACGCACATCGAGCACGGCTCGGCAGACGTGTACATGATTGCGCCGGAAAGGTCGGTCGTGCCGAGCTTGCGACAGGCGTCGCGGATCGCCTCGACCTCGCCATGCGAGGTGGGATCGTTCAGTGCCAGGGCTCGGTTCAGCCCCTCGCCGATGATCTGGCCATCGCGGACGACGACGGCGCCATACGGCAGCGCGCCGGGATCGTCGATGGAAGTGGCGGCGATGGCGATGGCGCGATCCATGGGCGACATAGGGATTCTCCGTCAGCAAAGGGTGGCCATTATCGTGAAACCATCGCGCCGATCCTGCAACTGGCTTGTGAAAGTTCTCCGGTTGCCGATAGGCTCCCCCCTCGCCTTCTGATCCGTTTGCCAAGGACCATTCCTATGTCTGCCATCGCCGCATCTCTGCCGGAAGAGTTGGAGCCGATCACCCGCGCCGTCGAGGCGTTCTGCAAGGCGGAGGTGATCGCACGGCATGAGAAACACCACGACCTGCTGAACGACCCGCGCAACACCTACCGCCTGGACGGACGGCTGGAGGATGCGGTCGTCGAGCATATCCGCGCGGTGCGGATGGCGTCGGCCAAGGCCGGGTTCTTTAACGTGGCGGTGCCGGCCTCGCTGGGCGGGGCGGACCTCGGCATGATCGCGTATTATACGCTGATCGAGCACGTGTATCGGCTCTGCGGCCCGCACAACTGGCTCTGCGACTTCGTTATTTCCCATTGGGCGTTTGGACCGAGTGCGGTGCTATCCGCCGTCACACCCGAAGCACGAGAGCGCATCTTGCCGAGCATGATGGCCGGTGAGGCGATGATGTGTTTCGGCATGTCAGAACCTGGCGCGGGCTCGGACGCTGCGATGCTGCAAACCCGGGCAGTGGCCGACGGCGACGGCTGGAAGATCAGCGGCCGCAAAATCTGGACGACGCACATCCCGATTGCCGATTACTGCATCGTCTTCGCCCAAACCGACCCGGAGCGTGCGGCGAAGAAACAGGGCGGCATCAGCGCCTTTCTGGTGCCGACCTCCGCGCCGGGTATCGAGATCGAAAGCATCATTCGGATGCACGGTCACATCGGCGGTTATGAGGGCATCACGGTGTTTGACGAGGTCAAGGTCGAGCCTTGGCAGTTGGTGGGCGAGTTGCACAACGGCTTCAAAATCGGCTTGCTCGGCGTTTCGATGGGCCGCATCTATAATTCCGCGCGGGCGGTTGGGCTGGCGCGGTGGGCGTTGGAGATGGCCATTGACTATGCGCAGCAACGCCAGGCATTCGGCAGCGCCATTGCGGAGTTCCAAGGTGTGTCCTTCCCCCTCGCCGATGCTGCGACGGAAATCCATGCCGCCCACCTGATGGGCATCAATGTCGCCCAATTGCTCGACCGGGGCGAGCGGGCAATCAAGGAGTTGTCGATGACCAAATCCTATTCCGTGCAAGCGGCAACCCGGGCCATCGACCAGGCGATTCAGACCCACGGCGCCATGGGTTTCACCAACGAATTGGGCCTGCATGAAGCCTATGCGCGGGTGCGGCAGGCCAATGTCGCCGACGGCACCAACGAAATCCTGGCGCGGACGATTGCGCAACGGCTGTTCAAGGGCGACGTCGATTTGTGAAGGCGGGGCTCAAACACGAGCTTGTTTTCCGCGCCTTAATCAACACAACGATATGGAGCCGCACTTCTACCCTAACCATCATTGGTAGTGGAACAAACCCGGTCGCTCTTTGTTGTTCAACCAACTCAATTCCAATGCCTGTGTGATTGACGTTCGAGTGAAATAGATTACGAGTATTAACTGGTAGATCGCGACGCCGCGGCAAACGGGGTCGAGCAGACGGCGGTCGCTGTCAGGGGGTAACAGCAGCAGCGAATGGGCCGGCATCTACGCCTTTGGCGGTGGGGTCGGGCCCGAGTCCTGTTTGGCCTCGATCAGTTTGCGGCGGATTTCGCGGGTTTGGCGGATCAGTTTTTCGATCTCCTCCCCCTCCCCCCATCGGATAGCCCTTTGCAGGCGGGCCAGGTCCTCCTGCATGCGGCTGGCAACGTCCAACAGGGCGTCGCGGTTGTTCAGGAAGATGTCACGCCACATGACGGGATCGCTGGCGGCGATGCGGGTGAAATCGCGGAAGCCGCTGGCGGAGAACTTGATCACCTCCTGCTGCAACACGCCTTCCAGATCGCTGGCGGTGCCGCAAATGGTGAAGGCGATCAGGTGCGGCAGGTGGCTGGTGATCGCCAGCACCTGGTCGTGGTGGCCGGGCTCCATGATCTCGATCATCGAGCCGGCCGCGCGCCAGAGTGCGGCGACGCGCTCGACCGCGGCCTCGTCGGTGCCGGGCGGCGGGGTCAGGATGCACCAGCGGCCTTGGAACAGCGCGGCGAAGCCGGCCTCGGGCCCGGAATACTCCGTGCCGGCGATGGGGTGGCCGGGGACGAAATGCACGCCATCCGGGATGTGAGGGCCGAGGTCGCGCAACACCGAGCGCTTCGACGAGCCGGTGTCGGTGACGATCATGCCGGGCTTCAGGGCCGGACGCAGCGCCTGCCCGATTTGGTCAAAGGCGCCGATGGGCGTTGCTACGATGATTAGCTCCGCGCCCGCCGCCGCCTCCGCCGCCTTCTCATGCACGCTGTCAGCGAGGCCGAGATCTAGGGCTTTCTGTCGATGTACCGGGTCGCGGTCGCAGACGGCGATGTGGCGGGCGAGCTTGTCACGCCGGATGACATGAGCGAGCGACGCGCCGATCAGGCCGATGCCGACGATGCAGATGCGGTCGAACGCGAGGTTCTCGCTCATGCTTGCTCCATAAATTCGCGCAAGGCGTCGGCGATGATGCGGTTGTCCTCTTCCAAGCCGATGGTGATCCGCAAGGCATCGGGCAGCCCGTAGGCCGCCATGCGCCGCGGGATGATGCCGCGGGCGTTCAGGTGCTCCAGCGCGGCGGGCGCGTCGCGGCCCGGTTCAGTGGGAAAGCGGATCAGGATAAAATTGCCCTGGCTCGGCGGCACCTCCAGCCCGAGGCCGCGAATCTCGTCCGTGAGCCATGGCAGCCAACGGGCATTGTGCTTGCGCGACTTTTCGACGTGCGCCTTGTCGGCGATGGCCGCAACCCCGGCGGCGAGTGCTGGGTTGTTGACGTTGAACGGGCCGCGAACCCGGTTCAGCACGTCGACGATTGCCTTGGGCGCGTAACACCAGCCAAGCCGTACCGCGGCGAGACCGTGCACCTTGGAGAAGGTCCGGCACATCACGGTATTCTGGGTCTCGCGCACCAGGTCGGCGGGGTTGCCATAGTCGGTTGCCGTGACGTACTCGACATAGGCGGCGTCGAGCACCAGCAGGATGTCGTCGCGCAGCCGCGCCCGCAGATCGCGCACGGCGGCCATCGGCAGGTAGGTGCCGGTCGGATTGTTCGGATTGGCGAGGAACAGGATGCGGGTCAGGGGGGTAACGGCGGCCAACAGGGCCTCGACATTGGCGGTCAGGTCGGTTTCCGGAGCCGCGACGGGGCGCGCGCCCACGCTCTGCGCGATAATCGGATACATGGTGAAGCCGTGCGCGGAGTGGATCACTTCGTCGCCGACGCCGGCATAGGCGCCGCCGAGCAGGTTCAGCAATTCGTCAGAACCGGCACCGCAGACGATCTGGTCGGCCTCCAGCCCCTCTGCCCTGGCGATGGCTTCGCGCAGCTCGCGGTGGCTGCCGTCGGGATAGCGCTCCAGCGTCGCTGCGGCCCCGATATAGGCCTGGCGCGCGGCGTCGCCGGGGCCGAGCGGGTTCTCGTTCGCCGACAGCACGATGACGCGGTTGTGGCCGGCGAGACCGTGCTCGCCCGGCACATAAGGCGCGATGCCCATGATACCGGGCTGCGGGGTGAGTGGGCCGTTGGGATCGGTCGCCATCGTCTTTATTCCTGGGTCACAGTCTCAAGCGAGTGGAACGGCATAGCCGCCCAGCACGCGGATATCCGCTATACCCGTAGCGTTGGCTATAGCCGTGATGGCGGCCGCATCCGGCGACACGAGGCCATCGACCTCCAGCCAAGCGTAGGAGTCATCCACGAGAGCCGGCGATGTCGGTTTGAGGCCAGCGGTCTCCGCTATACCGGCCAGTTCATGCGGCGATGCGGAGCCCTGCAAGGTCAGACCGAGCACGCCGCGATCCTGGCTGCTAGCATCCGGTGGGAATGGCGATAGCACAACCGCGTCGCCGTTGGTACCGGCCTTGAAAAACGGAAGGCGCGCCACAACCTGTGGCGCGCCTTCGGGCGGCTCCGTCTGCATCAATTCGCGCCACCAAACACCCGCGCCGGACTTCGCCTGCATCGGCAGCACGGCGGCTGCCGCAGCGTTTTGGCGCAACATATCGAAGACGAGAGAAAGGGAATGCACCGCCTCATACACGGCGCCGAGACCGAAATGATCGCGGGCCAAGTCCCAACTGTCTCCGGCGCCGCCGACGACCAGGATTCGCTGCTCTGCCTGGATGCGGGTTGCGCCCGAGATGATCTCACGCCATATCCGAAGCAGGCTGGCGGCCGGAAAGTCGCCGCGATGGTGGGCTACCAGGGTGCGTAGGACCTCCGCTTCGCGTCCGGGCCGAAAGGGCGGCGTGATTTCGCCGGCGGCGGTTGCAGCCTTCTTGGCACGCACCACCCCTTGCACTACCTTGGCGCGGTTCTGCAGAAGCTGCTGCATCTCTCGATCGATCCGGTCGATTTCCGCCCGCCGATTGGCGAGGTCCGACGAAGCTTGGGACATTGGGCAACTCTGGACTATAAAGGGCTCCATTGCCGGTTAAGCTGCCGACGGCGGAATTGGCATTTACACATAAAGCGGCCACGTGCCGAAATCAAAGGCAACATTGGAACTGCAATCACAACCCTCCCACTCGCAGGGCAACGATGCGCCCTTGGCTCACCCCTTGAATGGCGGGCGCACGCTGCCGGGCCGCGTCCTGCGCCTGGATGCCAGCGCGCCGCTGCCGCTGGATTGCGGCGTTCAGTTGGCGCCGGTGACGCTGGCTTATCAGACCTATGGCGTGTTGAACGGTGACAAATCGAACGCCATCCTGGTTTGTCACGCATTAACGGGCGACCAATTCCCGGCGGAAGACCATCCAATTACCGGCAAACCCGGCTGGTGGGAGTCGATTATCGGCCCGGGCAAGCCGTTGGATACCGACCGGTATTTTCTGATCTGCGTCAATGTGCTGGGCGGCTGCATGGGCTCGACCGGTCCGGCGGAGGTCAATCCGGCGACCGGCAAGCCCTATGGCCTGAGTTTCCCGGTCATCACCATCGGCGACATGGTGCGCGGCGCCATGCGGGTGGTCGACTCGCTGGGCATTGAAACGCTGTTCAGCGCCATCGGCGGCTCGATGGGCGGCATGCAGGTGCTGGAGGCGGTCGCGGCCTATCCGGGCCGGGTGTTTAGCGCCATTCCGATTGCAACGGCAGCGTACCACACCGCTCAGAATATCGCATTTCACGAGGTTGGACGGCAGGCGATCATGGCCGATCCCGATTGGTGCAATGGCGACTACCTGCTCAAAGGCAAGGTGCCGGGCCGCGGCCTGGCGGTGGCGCGGATGACCGCGCACATCACCTACCTCTCCGAACTGGCCATGCACCGGAAGTTCGGCCGTAATCTTCAGGACCGGGACAAGGTCAAATTCGGCTTTGACGCGGATTTTCAGGTGGAGAGCTATCTGCGCCATCAGGGTTTGAGCTTTGTCGACCGGTTCGACGCCAACGCCTACCTCTATATCACCCGGGCGATGGACTATTTCGACTTGGCCGCGGTGTATGGCGAGGGCTCGCTGGCGAACGCGTTCAAGGGCTGCAAGACGCGCATCTGTGTGGTGTCGTTCGACAGCGACTGGCTGTTTCCGACCTCGGCAAGCCGGGCCATGGTGCACGCCTTGAATGCTGCCGCGGCGCCGGTCAGTTTCGTCGAGATCGAGACGGACAAAGGCCACGACGCCTTTCTGCTGGATGAGCCCGAGATGTTTCATGTTCTGCAAGGCTTTATCGACGGGGCGGCTGCGGCCAGAGGCTTGCGCTGATGGCCGATACACCTGCGGATATCAGGCCCGATCTGAAGATCGTGGCCGACTGGATTGCGCCAAATTCGCGCGTGCTGGATATCGGTTGCGGCGACGGCACGTTGCTGGCCTATCTGGGCAGGGAAAAGGGCGTAGACGCCCGCGGCATCGAAATCCGGCGGGCCAAGGTGAACCGGTGCGTTGCCGCCGGCCTCTCCGTCATCCGCGGCGACGCCAACAGCGACCTGTCGCTCTACCCGACCGATAGCTTCGACTATGTGCTGCTGACCCAAACCTTGCAGGCGGTGGAGCAGCCGAGGACTGTGCTGGAGGAATTGATCCGGGTTGGCACGCGCGCGGTGGTGTCGATCCCGAACTTTGGCTTTTGGCGCATCCGCCTGTCGCTGTTGTTCAATGGCCACATGCCGGTCACCAAGACGCTGGATCAGCCCTGGTACGAGACCAAAAACATCCACCTCTGCACGATCCAGGATTTTCTGGATCTGGTGAAGGAGATGGGCTTGATCATCGAGGACGCGGTGGTGCTGAAACCGGACGGCACCCCTGCCCGCTCCCCCGTAGCCTCGCAGCGGGCGAACCTTTGGGGCGAGCAGGCGATCTTTCTGCTGCGGCGAAAGTAGGACTGAGGACATGAAGAGTTCGGTATCGTCCGCAGTCGGTACAATACCCTTTTGGCGGGCGCCGTTTTACCCGCCGGCAAAGACCGTTCGGGCCCAGGCGCAGGCGTCGGCCATGGCGGCGTCTGCGCCGTCGACGCGGCCTGCCCAGAACATGAAGCCATGGTTCATGCCGGGTCGGCGGGTGATCTCCGCCGGTACGCCGGCGGCGCGCAGGCGTTCACCATAGGCTTCGGCCTCGTCGCGCAAGGGGTCGAACTCGGCGCTCAAGGCGAAGGCGGGTGGCAGGCCGCTCAAGTCCTCGGTGCGCATCGGCGAGGCGTGCGGATGCTCGGCCTCGCTCGGATCGCTGAGGTAGTGGTCCCAGAACCACTTCATGGTGTCGAAGGTCAGCCCGTAGCCGTTGGCATTCTCGACGTAGGAGGGCGAGCCGGAGGTGTAGTAGTCGGTCACCGGATACAACAGCATCTGGCCGCAGAGCGCCGGCCCGCCCTCGTCGCGCACCCGCAAAGCCGTGACGGCGGCCATATTACCGCCGGCGCTATCGCCCGCGACCATGATCCTGGATGGGTCCGCGCTCAACTCAGCCGCATGCTCCGCCGCCCAGCGGGTCGCGGTCAGGCAGTCGTCCGGGCCGGCTGGAAATTTGTGCTCCGGCGCCAGGCGGTAATCGACCGAGACGACAACGCAGCCGATGCCTGCCGCCAGATTGCGGCACATGCCGTCGTGGGTGTCGAGGCTGCAAAGCACGAAACCGCTGCCGTGAAAAAACACCATCAGCGGAAATGGCCCCTCGCCCGCCGGAGTGTAGACCCGCAGCTTCAGCGGCCCGCCCGGCCCGTCAATCGACCGCTCGTCGACGCTGGCAACCTCGGCCGCCGGAGCCATTGCGGCGATGCGCGACTCGTACAAGCGCCGCGCCTCGTCCACCGGCAGGGTGTGCGTATCGGGAACGCCGGCGCCTCTGTCCAACAGCGCCTGAATTTGCGGGTCGATGGGCATGGGTGATCCTCCGCTTATGAACATGCAGCCGCGCCGTTGCGTGCGGCTTATGGCAGAGAAACAGTATCCGCGTTGTCGGCCAAAGCAAAGGCGCTCCACAGCGCTTTCGGTATCCTGCCGTCGCTATCCGGTTGTCGCGGCTGCGTCCGCAAGGATCGTCATGAGGTCGACCCGCTCGATCACGATCAGGGCCCGCTCCAGGCTGGCGAGAGACTGCCGGAATCGCGCGGGATCGGTCTTCGCCAATTCCTGAAGTGTGGCATGAACCCGATGGGTGTCCAGCCACTCCCTTGCCCCATGGACCAGGTTGGCCGTCGCATCGGGGCTCGCCTCGTTAACGAGGATGCGCAGCGGAATGTCCATGGCTTGCGCCAGATGGGCGGCAAGCTCAAGGTTCGCTGAGTCGCCGCGATAAACCAACACTACTTGCATCGGCGAGCGGGCCATGGTGTCCCAAATTGCGACCGCGTCGCTGTGGCTCTGCGCGAGACGCAACAGCGCCGTCGCCTGGCGAGCCGGGCGCAAGGCGCGGCGGTCGAGAAGCAGCAAGCCCCTGGCCGGAGCGGCGCGCCCGGCATCATTGGTATCTGCCGCTTCTTCAGGCTCGACGGCGGTGAGGGCTTGCCGGTTTGCGACCTCGAACGACCATGCAACCGCCTGACGCTCGCAGAATGCGCCGAGTCGCTGGCGGGCGCGCGAGGCTTGGGCTCGAAACGCCGCCTCGACCTGCGTGACCTCCAACGCGCCGAGCCTGCCGGACTGGAAGGCGATGACGCGGGTAAACGGCAGGCTGGCGGCGGCAAGGGCGTCCAAATCCTCGACGAACAGGCCGCGTATCTCGGCACGCAATGCCTTGGCCATGGATGCGGCAAGGGTCAGGGCATCCCAACTGGCTTCGTCCACCGGGATCGGCACCAGGATTCGCCTTGGCAGGGGGCGGGCCGGGGGCGGCATTTATTCGTCCTCCCGCGGTTTGTCGGCCGGTTGCATCGGCGCAAAGCGCTGCCGGACATCGGCAAATTCCTTGAGCTTCGCAGCGACCGTTCCGTAGAAGCTGTCGGGCGGGTAGTTGCCCTCGGCATCGGCTTCGCCGGGTTCCATGCCGGTGAGAATAGCGATGGCCTGGTCGATGGTCTCGATCGAATGGATACGAAAGCGGTCAGCCTTGACCGCGTCGATGACCCGGTCGTGCAGCATCAGGTGGCGGGTATTGGTCGCCGGGATCAGCACACCCTGCTCACCCGACAGGCCGCGGGCGTCGCACACGTCAAAAAACCCTTCAATCTTTTGATTGACGCCGCCGATGGCCTGTACGCGGCCCATCTGATCGACCGAGCCTGTCATGGCGAAGGCTTGAGAAAGCGGGATACCGGATATGGCCGACAACAAGGTAATCAGCTCTGCCGCCGAAGCGCTGTCGCCATCGACGCCGCCATAGGATTGCTCGAACACCAAAGTCGCGGAGAGAGACAGCGGCGTCTTGGTGCCGAACTTCGCGCCCAGATAGCCTGAAAGGATCATGACGCCTTTCGAGTGTAGCGGCCCGCCGAGTTTAACCTCCCGCTCGATATCGACGACATTGCCGGCGCCGAGGCGAACCTGCGCGGAGATCCGGCTCGGCCTTCCGAAGGCAAAGTCGCCGATCTGCAATACGGATAAGCCGTTCATTTGCCCGGTCTGGCTGCCTTCCGTGTCTATCCGGATCGTGCCCTTGGTGATTTCCTCCTTGGTCCGCGCCCGAATGCGATCGACCCGGAATTCCCTTTTTTCCAACGCCTGGGCGACGTCTTCGACCGCTATCTGGTCGCGGCCATCGCGACGGGTCCAATAGTCGGCTTCGATCAACACGTCGCGCAGGGTTTCGGTGCGCATCGAAAGCTTGCCTTCGTCGCCTGCCAGTCGGGCGCTGTATTCGCAGAGGCGGGCGACACCATCTGCGGTGACCGGATGAATTTCGGCGTTGGCGGCAACGCCGGCGATGACGCGGACGTAGCCCTTCAGCGTCTGGTCGGTGCGGTCGACCTCGTCGTCGAAGTCGGCCACGACTTTGAACAGTTCCGAAAATTCCGGGTCCATCTGGCTCAGCATATAATACAGCATGCGGTCGCCCAGCAGCACGACCTTGACGTTCAAGGGGATGCATTCCGGCTGCAAGGTGACCGTGGTTGGCAGGCCGTAAAGCTGCGCCAGCGGCTCGATCTCGATGATGCTGCCGCGCAGCGCCTGCTTCAGCCCCTCATAGGCCATCGGCCGCGTCAGCAGGCGGCGCGCGTCGATCACCAGATAGCCCTGGTTCGCCTTGTGCAACGCGCCGGGGCGGATCAGGTTAAAGTCGGTGATCAGTGCGCCCATTTCCGAGCGATGCTCCACCCGGCCAATCAGGCGGTCATAGGTGGGATTATCCTCGTGGATCACCGGCGCGTGCGCCAGGTCTGCGTTATCGACCAGCAGGTTAACGCCATAGCGGCGCAGCATCGGGTTCTGCGCCGCCGGTTCGCCGCCACCACCTTGCGCCATCTGTGCGGCCATAGTGAGGATGGCATCGGCGTTGGCCACCATGTCGGCTTTCAGCGCTTCGATATGCTCCGGGATTTCCGGCACGTCGCCGTAGGTCTGTTGCAGCCGCTCGATCAGGCCGGCGACGGCAAAGTTGGCGGTTTCCTGGTTCAATTCCCGTATTTTATCCTGGGTCTGCTTGGTCCACAGCGGCAGTTCCTGCAACACCTCCTGCAGTTTTGTTTGCAGCGCCTTGATCGCGCTCTCGATCTTGCTGCGCTCCTCCTCACTCAGCGCCTGATACGCTTGCGGCTGCATCACCGCGCCGTCTTTCAGAGGCGCAAACGAAAAGCCCATCGGCGTGCGCAGAAAGGCGATGGACTGCTGTTGCGCCTCCCGTTCGATATCGCCAAAGACCTGTTCCTGCCGGTCTTTGAGCTCTTGTTCGAGGAGTTGCCGGCGGCTGCGGTATTCCTCCCCCTCAAAGGTGGCGGTCAGCACCTCCTTCAGATCGCTCACCAACTGCTCGACATCGGCTTTGAAGGCCCGGCCTCGGCCGGATGGCAAGCGCAGAACATTCGGGATATGCGGCTGGGTGAAGTTGTAGACATAACACCAGTCGTCCGGCGCCGGTTCCTGACTGGCTTGCCGCTGTAGCAGGTGCTGGGTCAGGTATTCCTTGCCAATGCCTTGCGGGCCGATGGCGAAGATATTGTACTCGTGCCGCCGCACCGCGATGCCGAACTCGATGGCCTGCAACCAGCGCCGCTCGCCGTCCAGGCTGACCAGAGGCTCCAGGTCGTGCGTGGTCGAAAATCCGAGGGATGCGGGATCGCAACGCCAGCGGAGTTGCTCGGCTGACAAAGGCGGCGGCGCTGATGGCATTCGAAAATCCTCCCATTGGGTATTGGCCAGAGCTTAGCGCCCTCTGGCCGCCCGGCTTTGAGATGGATCAACCTAGCCACGCGGCGCCAGCCGCTACCTGGCGGCCTGGATGGCGCGCCAAACCCGTTCCGGCGTTGCCGGCATTTCGATGTGCGTCACGCCGAACTCGGAGAGCGCATCGACGATGGCGCCGATCACAACGGCGAGCGCCGGCGTTGTTCCGCCCTCCCCGCCCGGGCGAATGCCGTAGGGGTGCGAACTCGCAGGGATTTCGGTCAGCACGGTGTTCATCGGCGGGGTCGTATCGGCGCGCGGCATGGCGTAGTCCATGAAGGAGCCGGTCAGCAGTTGCGCGCTGTCTGGATCGTAGTGCGAATGCTCCAGCAACGCCTGCCCCAGCCCTTGGGCAATCGCACCATGCGCCTGGCCGTGCAGGATCATCGGGTTGACGGCCAAGCCGACATCGTCGACGCCGGTCCAAGTCAGGATCTGGACGTGGCCGGTGTCGGGATCGACCTCCACCTCGCAGACATGGGCGCCGTAGGGGTAGCCGCCGGCGCGGTTGGTGATGTCGCCGACACCCTCCAGATCGCCACACAGATCGTCCGGCAGGCTTTCCAGCGTCGCTGCTGCACCCGCAGCGTCGGCGAGGTCGAGGCTGGCGCCGCCGGGGGTGCGGAACGCGCCCTCTCGGAACACGATCTCGTCGGCTGAGGCTTGCAACACGTGGGCGGCAATCGCCTTGCCTTTGGTGACGATGGCTTCGACCGCCTCGCCGATGGCGATGCTGGCGAGCCGCATGGAACGGCCGGAGTGGGAGCCGCCGCCGACCGAAACCCGGTCGGTATCGTTGGCGATGTAGCGGACCTGCTCAAACGGCACGTGCAGCCACTCGCAGACCAATTGCGCGAAGCTGGTCTCGTGTCCCTGGCCGCTGCTGGCAGTGCCGAGGGCGAGTTCGACGCTGCCGTCAGGCGAGACTATGATCTCCGCCCGCTCGCGCGGTATGCCGCTGGTGACCTCGATATAGTTGGCGAGTGCGATGCCCCGACAGAGACCGCGTTTTGCGGAGCCGGCCTTGCGCGCTGGGAAGCCGGCCCAGTCAGCGAGTTCGACGGCCCGATCCATCGCTGCCGCGTAGTCGCCGCTGTCGTAGGTAACTCCGACGGCATTCTTATACGGCATCGCCTCGCTGGCGATCAGGTTGCGGCGGCGCAACTCGACCCGGTCGAAACCGCATTGGCTCGCCGCCAGATCGATCAACCGCTCCATCACGAAAATCGCCTCAGGCCGGCCCGCGCTGCGGTAGACCGCGGTCGGCATGGTGTTGGTCATCGCCGCGTGTCCGTGAAAGTGCACGGTCGGGATGCTGTAGACGCCCTGCATCATCGACAGCCCCTTGCGCAAGGGCCAGAAGTAGATGGTGTAGGCCCCGAGGTTGGAGGTATTGACGCCGCGCAGCGCGAGGAAGTTGCCCTCTTTGTCCAGCGCCAATTCGGCTTGCACCGCCAGATCGCGCCCCTGATAGTCGCTCAGAAAACATTCGCTGCGGCTGGCGGTCCACTTCACCGGGCGGCCCACCCGCCGCGCCGCCCACGGCATCAGCGTATATTCCGGCGAGAAGGCGTTGCGGGTGCCGAAATTGCCGCCCATGTCGCCGAACACCACCCGGCATTGCTCCTTTGGCACGCCAAGAGTGATCGCCAGCCGCTCCCGGGTTTGCACCGCGCCGCGGCCAGAGGCGCCGCGCAGGGTGTAGAGCCCGGTCGCCGCATCGTACTCGCCGATGGCGGTGCGCGGCTCCATCGGGACGCCGTTGATCCGCTGCACCCAGGTATCGAGGGAGACTATGTGGGCGGCCTCTGCAAACGCTTTGTCGGTCGCGGCCTTGTCGCCGACCTCGCAGGCCAGCGCCAGATTGCCGGGGCAGTCATCCCAGAGTTGCGGCGCGTCGGAGGCGAGGGCTTCGCAGCCACTGACCACTGCTAGCAAAGGCTGGTAGTCGACCTCCACAAGTTCGGCGGCATCGGCCGCGGCGGCAGCGGTCTCCGCGACCACCATCGCCACCGCCTCGCCGACATAGCGGACGCGGTCTTGCGCCAGCGCGTAGTGCTTGGTCGTGTAAACCTCGAAGCCGGATGGCAAGCGCAGTTCCGCGTCGGGCACGCCTTTCCAATCCGGGTTGTGGGGGATCGGCTGGAGCCCGTCGGCAGCCAGGTCCGCGCCGGTCAGCACCGCCAGCACGCCGGGCGCCGTCGCGGCCTGCGCCGTATCGATGGAGCCAATTCCTGCGTGCGGATGCGGCGAGCGGACGATAGCGGCGTAGCAATGGCCGGCGGGAGCGAAGTCGTCCGTGAACTCCCCCTGACCGGTGACGAGCCGCCGGTCTTCTTTGCGTAATGGCGATGCGCCGATGCCGTCTGCGCGGCTTCCTCCCAATGTCAGCAAAGGTTCGGTCCTTCGTTGGGTCTTGTCATTGTCGCCGCCACTCCTCATTCGTTCTGGCCGGAGAAATCCTTCTCCTCCATCGCCGTCACGCCGGCGAACATCCGCGCGTGCTGTAGCATCGCCGCCGAGTGCGTCCATCACGGCCGCATTCTCGAAACGCCTCAATCCTTTGCGCCAGACGAACTCGTTTAACACGCCGTCGCCGGGGATGATGACCTCCTCAGAGAAATTCCGGGCCCAAGTCTGGCCGGTTTTAGGCGATCCGGGAAGGCCCCCTGTGTGCTAGGCTTGGGCTTCGTTACCCATCCTTCAGCGAGTAAGTCCGCCCCATGTCCTATGACCATATCCTGGTGTCGCGTAACGGCCCGATCGGCACCGTCGCCTTTAACCGCCCGCGCGTCCTGAATGCCTTCCACAACGATCTGATGCACGAAACGCTGACTGCCGTTAGCGAATTGAATGCCGACGATGCGGTCGAGGTTATTGTCGTCCGCGGTGAGGGCCGGGCGTTTTCGGCTGGCTTCGATCTGAAAGCCTCGGCCGAGCGCAAGATGGAGGATGTGCAGGATTGGGAGGTGCAGATGCGCCTGCAGTTCGACTTCATCATGCAGTTCTGGCACTCGCCGAAGCCGACCATCGCCGCGGTGCATGGCCACTGCCTGGCTGGCGCGTTCGAATTGGCGCTGGCCTGCGACATTACCGTAGCGGCGGAGGGCACCAAGTTCGGCGAGCCGGAGGTGCGCTTTGGCACCGGCATTATCGCCATGCTGCTGCCCTGGGTCGCCGGGCCGAAGGCGTCGAAGGAGTTGCTGCTGACCGGCAACGATCAGGTGTCCGCTGCGGACGCTTTGCGGCTGGGGATCGTCAACCGAGTGGTACCGGCGGACGAGGTGATCTCTACGGCAGAGGCGCTCGCAACAGCGATGGCCAGAGCCTCCACGCGCTCGGTCCGCATGACCAAGCAGGCGATCAATCGCAGCTATGAGGCGATGGGCCTGTCGTCGGCGCTGCGCACCTCGCTGGACATCGACGTGCTGCTCAATTCCGGCAGCAGCCCGGAGAAGAAAGAGTTCGCCCGCATCCGCAACGAACAGGGCCTGAAATCGATTCTCAGGCATGGGTCCCGCATCAAGTGCGGGAAGGGGTGTAACTTAATCCCAGCTCGCCGGGCCGTCGCGGTCGGTGTCCCACTGGTTCCAGTGGACGACCTCATCCAGCGGCGGCCGCTTCGCCGGCTTGAACTCGGTGCCGAGGGTATAGGCGACCGGCAGCAGGCCAACCTGCATGATGCCATCCGGAATGCCCAACAGCTTTGCCGCCTCCGCCTCGTGCTGCAGGTGCAAGGTGGTCAGCACCGACCCGAGCCCGCGGGCCCGCAGTGCCAGCTGAAAGCTCCAGACCGCCGGCATGATCGAGCCCATCACGCCCGGCCAGACCCGGCGCGGCGGATTGGCGGGCAGATGATCGACCCGGATGCAAGGGATCACGTGCACCGGCACATCCTGCAAGCGCTCGGCCAGATAATGGGCGGACCCGTAGACGCGGCTGTCCTGAGCGCGATTGGCGGCTTCGGCCTTTTTCTGCGAGTCGGAAAGGTAGGTGCCGGCGCCCTTGCGGTAGATATCGGCCAGCGCCCGGCGCTTTTCGGCATCCGTGACGACAATCCAGCGCCACCCCTGCCGGTTGCTGCCGGTCGGCGCCTGCAAGGTCAGTTCCAGGCAGTCGCGGATCACCTGCTCCGGCACCGGTTTTTCGAGATCGAGCCGCTTGCGCACGGCGCGCGTTGTCGATAGCAGCGCGTCGGTCACTGCCAGATCATAGACACTCATCGTCATTTCCTTCCCGTCATTGCCAGTCGGAGCCAATGGCGCCGCATGCCCGCAGTGTTGCACTGCCGCGGCCATAAGGGCAGCGGATTCTTGCAAAGACACGGTCGGCCGAGCTAACCATCAGCCTTTCGGCCGCTTTACCGCCGTGACCAATCTCCAACTCCAGAGCGAGCGCGCGCCAGTTCTGAACCAACGCGCATTTGACTGGACAATCGGACACTAGGGCTCGTCGATGATGACGTCGGCAGCCTCGCGGCCCTCCCCGCCTAACCATGTCGCGAAGCCGCCGATGACGAGGCCGACGATGGCCCCTTCAGCCACAAACCAAAACGGCGACAATGGCATCCCCACGATTGCGGCGATGGCGGCGGCCATGGCGTCGTAGGCAAAGAAGGTCAGGACGAAGTTCAACCAGCCACCGATCAACGGCGCACGCACCCACCAGGGCAAAGGCAGCATCAGCATGGGGTAGTAGTTGATCACGCCATAGACCCCGATGATCGCCCCCATGGTCGTGTACCAGAACAAGATACCCCAGCGCAGCAGCGGGTCAGCCTCCGGCCAAAGGCTCGGCAGGGCGAAGAAACCGACCAGGCCGATCATCAGGCCCAGCGCCTTACCGACCGCGATCCGTGTCAGCAGCGAGGGCTTGTCGTAGAGCGATTTCGGCATTGGCACAGCTCCAGATTTCGTCGAACCGGCGTCAGTCTATCGCGCGCTTGGGCCGATGGCATTGACTGGCATCAATCGAACTGCGAGCGCCGCTTCCGCCTTGCATCGCTCTTCGTTATAATCCGCCATCTTGTTTCAAACGAGTGCCGCATGGACACGGAGCCGCCGCGGCGCGACAAAACCGGAGGACCACCCATGCTCTACGAACTTCGCACTTATTACGCCGTACCCGGCCGCATGCCGAACCTGCTGGCGCGCTTCCGCGATCACACGTTGAAACTGTTCGAGAAGAACGGCATCGAGAATGTCGGTTATTGGGTGCATGACAGCGACCCGAACCAGCTGATCTACATCGTCCGCCACCCGGACGCCGCGGCGATGAAAGCCAATTGGGACAAGTTTCGCAATGACCCCGCCTGGCAGAAAGCCAAGGGCGAGAGCGAGGCCGACGGCCCGATTGTCGAGCGGTTGACGAGCGTCGCCATGAACCCCACCGACTTCACCATGCCGGGCACGAAGTAAGCCCGGTGCGTGCAACCTGGTACGAACGGCTGGGACCCGCGGCGGAGGTTTTGCAGGTCGGCGAGCAGCCAACACCCGCCGCCGCGCCGGGAGAAGTGCGGGTCAAGCTGCATGCCTCCGGCGTCAATCCGGCCGATGTGAAGCGGCGGAGCGGCCTTGGGCGCTACACGGCTATGGATGGTCCCTTGGTCATTCCGAACAGCGATGGCGCGGGGGTGATCGATCAGGTCGGCGCCGGCGTCGATAGCCGCCTGATCGGGCAGCGGGTCTGGCTCTACAATGGCCAGCGCGGCGGCCGGACCCATGGCACCGGCGCTGAGTACATCGCGCTCGATGCCGGGTTGGTCACGCCGTTGGCCGACACGGTCAGCTTTGGCGCGGGCGCCTGCCTCGGCATACCCTGCATGACGGCCCATTACGGCGTATTCTCTGACGGGCCGGTCAAGGGTCTCACCGTGCTGGCCACCGGCGGCGCAGGCGCGGTCGGCCACTATGCGGTGCAGTTGGCCAGTTGGGGCGGCGCGCGCGTCATCGCAACGGTCAGCGGCCCGGAGAAAGCGGCGGAAGCAGAGGCCGCTGGTGCGGCGGCTACGATCAACTATCGCCAGCAGGATGTCGGCCAGGCAGCCTTGGACCTGACCGATGGCGCTGGCGTCGACCGCATTGTCGATGTCGATTTTGGCGGCAATCTGGCGGCGGCAGTACAATGTCTTAAGCTGAATGGCGTAGTGACTGCTTACGCCTCCGATGGCGACCTCAAGCCTGTTTTGCCCTTTGGCGAGTTGATGGGGCGGAATGCGACGTTGCGCCCGTTCGTGTTGAACGTGCTGCCGATTGCGACACGTCAGGCGGCGCAGCGGGACATCACCCGATGGCTGGCGACCGGCAAACCGATCCATCGGGTCGCGGAAACCTTCAAATTATCGGAGATCGTCGCGGCGCACGAGGCGGTCGAGGCCGGCGACAAGCTCGGCACCGTGATCGTCGAGCCGCAAACCTAAGCCATCTCGATCAGGCCTGTTTCGGTCGCAAGTAACCGCCGGCTGGCAACCGCGCCGAACGTGATCAGCAGCGCCTTTCGCCGGGCGGCGGAGAGCTTGTGCACCGGCGCCTCGCGCACCAAAGCGCCGCCATAGGGGTCGACAATGAACAGGCCGCTGTCCTGTGGCAGCAGGGCTTGCGGAAATTTCAACGGCACGGCAAAGAAGAACCGATCGCAGAAGTCGCGATACTCGTGCCACTTGTTGTCGGATTGGAAGTCCGTGACCGAGGACTTGACCTCCACCACGCTGATCTCGCCCTTGGCGTCAATCGCCATGGCGTCGACCCGCCGGCCCGTCGCCAACGTCACCTCGCTGATCGCTGACCAGCCTTGCTCATGCAGGGCGCGCAGCAGGCCTCGTGTAAGGATTTGGCCGGGCCGCGGCTCCACCATCCCAATGCTCCTGTGTTCGCTAAAAGTTCCAAATTGGACCTTGGCCGTGGAGGCGTTTTATGTCAATCTTCCACATCCTGATGTCTGGAGTGGCTACGCGATGCTCGATCAACCCATCACCGCCCCAGTCGCCTGGCGCGGCTCAGATTTGGCCGAGGACGCAGGGCGGCTGCAGCTATCAGCGGAGGCCGCCGATGAGGTCAGTGCAGTGGCCGAGCTTCTGGCGGCAAACCCGCTGCCGCTGGAGGCGCTGCGCCCCGATGACTTCGACATGCCGGCCTGCCGCGCCTTGATGGCGGCGGCGCGCCGCGAACTGCGGGATGGCCTCGGGTTTGCGATCATCGACCGGCTGCCGTTGGAATCGCTCGGCGACCAGGTGCGCGAGGTCTACTGGCTGCTCGCTAGCATGGTCAGCCGGCCGGTAGCGCAGAAATGGGACGGCACGATGATCTACGACGTGACCGACATCGGCCTGCCGCCCGGCAACGGCATCCGCCCCGACAAGACCAATGCAGAGCAGAACTTTCACAACGACAACTCCTACAACCATTGCCCGCCGGAGATCGTCGGTCTGTTGTGTGTGCGGACCGCGATGCAGGGCGGCGTCAGCCATATCGTTAGCTTCGCCGACGTGCACAATCGGCTGCGCGAGGCAGCGCCGGAGTTGTTGACCAGTCCCCCGCTCTACAGTTTCCTGAGACACAGATTTGGGCGATAGCGGCTCCCTAG
>CAXBDI010000067.1:0-20454 GCA_963974445.1 uncultured Alphaproteobacteria bacterium | reverse complement strand
GTGCCACCCAACGATGTCATCCGCTTCGGCTTGGCATAGAACGCTGCCTCCGCATTGGTCTCCGGCGACCCGTCGTCCTTCAGCGCCCAGCCGACCGGCATCTCCTTGCCGGCTCGGCGGTAGATGTTGAGCTTGCCTACCGCCACCGTGCTGGTCGCCATGTCCAGGGAGAAGGCCGGGTTTCGCTTCGCCGGGGCGGCCATGGCGATGGGGTTGGTGGAGAACATCGGCTCCCGCGCTCTTGGCGGAACAATGGACCGCTGCGACGTGCCGGTCATGCAGATGCCGACCAGGCCGGCCTCCAGCGCCATGGTCGAGTAGACCCCCGCCGCGCCAAAATGGTTCGAGCTGCGCACGACCGACACGCCAACGCCCATATCCTTGGCTTTCGCAATAGCGCTCTGCATCGCTATCTTCGCCGGCACATGGCCCAGCCCGTGGCCCGCATCGATCAGCGTCATCGCCGGCAGGTCTTCGATCACGCGGATATGGCCGGGCACGATGATGCGGCCCTCATTCCGGCGATCGTGATATTGCGGCAACATGCCAATGCCATGGCTGTCAATGCCGCGAATATCGGCCTCGACCATCAGATCGACCGTGGTCGCGACCTGATCCGGCGGCATCCCCCACGCCGAGAGGACGCCGGCAATCTGAGCTTTGATGGTCTCGATGGCAATCTGAGGCACGGAATGGGCTCCGCAGCGGCTTTGGCAAGGGAGTGTAGCCTCCCCGGTCGAACTTGTCTCGACCAGCGGCATTGTGGGTTGGGCGAAACTCACCCCTTGCCCAACCGGCCCCGATTACCAATTTGATAGGCAGATGCAGCCGGCCTCTTGTCACATTTTCGGTGTTGACGTGGATCAAGAAGAGGCCGAGGGCTGTCTGTCACGCTATAAGTTTCAAGGAAATATACGCGATGTCCGATCTCACGGAGAGCGGCCGCCAGACAGTTGCCGAGATCGCCGGCCGCTACGGACTGTCTCAACAGGCGGTCGAACAAATGGCCCGGGCGGTTTCGGCCGGCGGCGGATCGATGGCGCAGTTCAACATTCAGGAGTTGGGCGGCAACGGTCAATGGATGGCCGGTGGCATGACCATGGTCGGCGACATGTTCAACTACGGCCTGCAATCGACCGTCAGCAATCTGTGCGTAGAGTTGTCGAACGCCATGGCAAATGGCCAGTTCTTCAAGCGGCCGCAGACCATCGCGGGTTCGGCCTGGTGGCCAGAGGATTTGGGCCAGCCCAGTTCAGTCGGCGGCCAGAACCAGACGCGCTATGCCTATTTCCCGCAAGCGCGGCGGATCGCTTTCGACCCCGGTAATGGCCAGGCGTTGATTTTGCTGGATACGCTCGACCATCAGATCGGCGGCTTCAGTCAGCAGCAGTCGGGCCCCGGCGATCCCTTCGTCGGCATTACCTTCTCCAGCCAACGGGGCCAGTTCGCTCTGTCATCGTTGCCGCGGGTAAAGGCTGCGGGAGGCGGTGCGCAGACAGAGACGGGAAAACCTCCTGCGTCAACAACGTTGCCGTCTCAGCAGCAACGGCAGAGCCACGGTTCGCAGCAACAAAGTCAGGGCTCACCACCTCAGCAAAACTTCGGCTCGCAGCAGCAAAGCCAAGGAGGCTGGCAACCGCAGCAGAACTTCGGTTCGCAGCAGCAAAGCCAAGGAGGCTGGCAACCGCAGCAGAGCTTCGGTTCGCAGCAGCAATCGCCGCCGGCCCCATCCGAAGCCGAAGAAGCGCTGCAGCCGGAGCCGGATGCGCCCTCCGCGCCAACGCCTGCCGCCAGCGCCAATGCCAGTGGCACCGCTCCCTCCACCGCCAGCGCCATGGATATCATGGCGATCCTTGAGCGGCTGGCCGCCCTGCGTGACGGCGGCGCGATCTCCGAAGCCGACTACGATAAGAAGAAAACGGAACTTCTAGCCCGCCTGTAGCGCCCATCTAATGAGTTTCAGGGTCATATCGCCCGGTCCCTTCGGATCGGGCGATGCTTTAGTGTCCGTCCGCGGACTTTGTGTATCGACGGGGTCCGTTAGCGAATTTTGGCTTGCATGGCCATGGCCCCATTGCACGAGGCCCTCTAAACAGCAACGAGGGAGCCACCGTCGCTTGATCAAATGTGCGAAAGACTCTGGACGCTGCCAATCACGAAGACGCTGGCGTTTTTCGGTGTCTGGCCACGCTTGCGGATCGTCTCCGGGTCGATGCGGGCGCGCGCGTCTTTGGCGAAGGCGGCGCAGCTATTGAACTCGTTGTAGGCTTGGTTCGCCGGCGTGTTGCCGTGCAGATCAGCAAGGTCATGGTCGACCTCACAGTGGAGCGCCGCCGACCTGGACACGGGCGGCCTCACACCCCACCTCAACGCCATCGAACGGCTACGGGCGTCATGCACCGCGAGGTGACCCGCAACAGGGTTCACGCCAGCTTCGCGCTTTTCGCTGACGCCATCGACAATTTCCGCATCATCTCCCACGAGAGTTTTCGGGTTCTGGGGTAGGGTGAGTATAAATTTCGACGCGGCCTTTCGACTCGTCGATTCGATGTGGAATTGTACGATTGATGCACTGGCTGTCGATTAAGTGTCGATTGAGTTGACGGCGTTCACATTCCCTTTATACGTGGACATTCGATAAGAAATTGCCATCGACCCCTGCGGGAGAGTCCGCTGACGGCATAGACGTCTGGCGGCGCCGAAGGAGCAACCGACCCCGGAAACTCTCAGGCATCGAGGACCGTAGGGCGAGGCACCTCTGGAAAGTGGGCTGGCAGCGCGCAAGCGAGACCATCTCCGCCGAAGAAGTAAGCGCCGGTACGTGCTCTCGCCGCGATGAGAGCGGACCGCCGGCCGTGAATCTTTCAGGCGCCCGGGACAGAGCGGGGTGGGTTCGGGTCAATCGACTCGGATGCCACACACCCGATTCCGGAGGCCCGCGCGATGACCGACCCCACAGATACCCCCCTGGCTGAAACGCCCCTAGCGGCGCTACATGTGCGGCTCGGCGCCAAAATGGTGCCGTTCGCAGGCTATTCCATGCCGGTGCAATACCCGCTGGGCGTGCTCGGCGAGCACAAGCACACGCGCAGCGCCGCCGGCCTGTTCGATGTCAGCCACATGGGCCAGGCGAGCCTGAGCGGCCCCGGCGTGCCGGAATTTCTGGAAACGCTCTGCCCCGGCGATATCGCCGGGCTGGAGCCGGGGCGGATGCGCTATACCGTGCTGCTGAACGCCGACGGTGGCATCATCGACGACTTGATGGTGCTGCGCCTCGCCGACAACGCCTTTCACCTGGTGGTCAACGCCGCCTGCAAAGCCGAGGATTTCGCCCACATCGAGGCGCATCTGCCCTCCGGCCTCAGCTTCACGACCCGCCCGGAATTAGCGCTGGTGGCGCTGCAAGGGCCCAAGGCGGCTGAAACGCTTAGCCAACTCGCGCCCGGCGTCGAGCGACTCGACTTCATGCAGAGCGCCAGCGCCTCCATCGAGGGCGTCGACACGCTGGTCACCCGCTCCGGCTATACCGGGGAGGATGGATATGAGCTTTCCTGCACAAACAGTAACATCGAGAAGCTGGCGGAACGGCTGCTGGCGTTCGATGCGGTCGAGCCCATCGGCCTCGGTGCCCGGGATTCGCTGCGGCTGGAGGCGGGGCTTTGTCTCTATGGTCATGATATCGACGCGACGACTTCCCCCATCGAGGCCGGGCTGATCTGGATTATTCCGAAGGCGCGGCGCAATGCCAATGCCGGCTTTCCCGGCGCCGCCCGCATCGCAACCGAGATCACCGACGGCCCCAGCCGCCGCCGCGTCGGCCTGAAGCCCGAGGGCCGGGCCATCGCGCGGGAGGGCGCCGCGATCCTCTCCGCGCAGGGCGAGCCGGTCGGCACTGTCACGTCCGGCGGCTTTGGCCCATCGGCGGAAGGGCCGGTCGCCATGGGCTATGTCGCCACCGCCTATGCCAAAGCCGGCACGCCGCTGCTGCTGGAGGTGCGCGGCAAGCGGCACCCGGCCCAGACCGTTAAAATGCCTTTCGTCCCTCACCGCTATCATCGCTAAGCCGCCCAGCGCGCAATCAGGAGACCCGACACATGGCCGATGAACGTTACACCGAAGATCACGAATGGGTCCGCATCGAGGGCAATATCGCCGTCTGCGGCATCTCCGACTATGCCCAGGAGCAGTTGGGCGACGTCGTCTACGTGGAATTGCCGGAGGTCGGCCGCGTTGTCTCTGCCAAAGACGAGATAGCCGTGGTCGAATCGGTGAAGGCCGCCAGCGACATCTACGCCCCAGTCACCGGCGAGGTCGTCGAGGTGAACGATGCGGTCGACGGCGACCCGGAAACCGTGAACCGCGACGCCCTCGGCGAAGGCTGGCTGTTCAAGATCAAGCTCACTGACACCGGCGAGGCCGACTCCTTGATGGATGAGGCCTCCTACGAGGACTATATCGCCGGATTGGACGAGTAGAGGCACTTAATTTTTCTCCACCCCGGGCTTGACCCGGGGCCCATGCCTGAGAGCTGAACCACGAAATCCGGACACTGTGGGAAGGGCTCAGGCATGGATCCCGCATCGAGTGCGGGACGGAGGAACAGCTAGACTGGCCAAAAGGATAATCTCATGCGCTACCTCCCCCTCACCCCCCAGGACCGCGAGGCGATGCTGGCGACCATCGGTGTCTCCGGCATCGACGACCTGTTTCGCGACGTGCCGGAAGCGGCGCGCCTTTCCGGCCCTGTCGACCTGCCGATGCACGCCGGCGAGATGCGGGTCGAGCGCGCGCTCTCCCACTTGGCGATGCAGAACCATCCGGCTGGCGAAGGGCCGTGTTTTCTGGGTGCCGGCGCCTATCGCCATCATGTGCCGGCCAGCGTCGATTACCTGATCCAGCGCGGTGAATTCCTGACCGCGTACACGCCGTATCAGCCGGAAATCGCCCAGGGCACGCTGCAAGTGCTGTTCGAGTTCCAAAGCCAGGTGGCGATGCTGACCGGCATGGAGGTCGCCAACGCCTCCATGTACGACGGCGCGACAAGTTGCGCGGAGGCGGTGATGATGGCCGCCCGGGTGACCAGGCGGCACAAGGCCGTGCTCTCCGGCAATCTGCATCCACACTACGCGCAAGTGACAGAAACGCTCTGCCGGATGACGGATTTTCCGATAGCCGAGACGCCGGTGCATGTGGATGGCGCGGACGTCGAGGCGCTAATAGCTGCGGTCGACGACAGCATCGGCTGTGTCGTCGTGCAGTATCCGGACGTCTTCGGCCATATCGCCGACCTCGCGCCGCTGGCCGATGCGTGCCACGCCGCCGGCGCGCTGCTGGTGGTGGTGGTGACGGAGGTCGTCTCGCTCGGCGCAATCAAGCCGCCGGGCGCCATGGGCGCCGACATTGTCGCGGCGGAGGGCCAGAGCATCGGCAACGCCTTGAACTTCGGCGGCCCCTATGTCGGCCTGTTCGCGACTCGGGCCAAGCTGGTGCGCCAGATGCCGGGCCGGGTCTGCGGCGAGACGGTGGATGCCGACGGCAAGCGCGGCTTTGTGCTGACGCTGTCGACGCGGGAGCAGCATATCCGGCGCGAGAAGGCGACCAGCAATATCTGCACCAATTCCGGCCTTTGCGCGCTGGCGTTCTCGATCCACATGTCGTTGCTGGGCGAGGCGGGGCTGAGCCGTATGGCCGCCTGGAACCACGCCAACGCGGTGCAGACTGCCGAGCGCCTGGCGCAGGTGCCGGGGGTCGAGGTGCTGAACCCCGCCTTCTTCAATGAGTTCGCGGTGCGGTTGCCCAGGCCGGCGGCGGACGTCGTCGATGCGCTGGTCGACCGCGGCATCCTGGCCGGCGTGCCGGCCTCCCGCCTCTATCCGGATGAGGCGGATCTCGCCAACGTGCTGCTGGTCGCGGCGACCGAGACCGTCGAGCCCGAGGATATCGACGCCCTGGCCCGGGCTTTGACGAGGGAGTTGGCATGAACGTCATGAACAGCAAAGGCCGCCCGACACAGCCGCCGGCGAGCGTCGCCGACGACCGGACGCCTGCCACCTTCACCGGCAACCGCGCGCTGCACCTGGAAGAAAAGCTGATCTTCGAGAAAGATTCGGCGGGTCGCTGCGGCGTCGATTTCCCGGAGCCGCCGGCGGTGACCGATAAGCTCGGCGGCCTGGCGCGCGGCGAGCCGGTGGGCCTGCCGGGGCTCAGCGAGCCGCAGGTGGTGCGCCACTACACGCGGCTTAGCCAGAAGAACTATGCCATCGACGCGGGGCTGTTCCCGCTCGGCTCCTGCACGATGAAGCACAACCCGCGCCTGAACGAGCGCATGGCCCGCCTGCCGGGCTTTGCCGATCTGCACCCGATGCAGCCGGAGAGCACGATCCAGGGCGCGTTGCAGTTGATGCAGCAGCTCTCGCACTGGATCCTCACCCTGACCGGCATGCCCGCAGTGGCGCTGTCGCCCGGCGCCGGCGCGCATGGCGAACTCACCGGCATGATGGCGATCCGCGCGGCCCTGGAGGCGCGCAGCGAGGCGAAGCAACGTCGCCGCGTGCTGGTGCCGGACTCCGCGCACGGCACCAACCCCGCCACCGCCGCAGCGTTGGGCTTTGAGGTGGCAGGGATCGAGGAAGACTCGAGCGGCCGCGTCGACCTGAAGGCGTTCGAGGCCAGCCTTGGCGACGACGTGGCGGCGATCATGCTGACCAACCCCAACACCTGCGGCGTGTTCGAGTACGATATCCGCCGCATCGCCGACGCCCTGCATGAGGCCGGCGGCTATTTCTACTGCGACGGGGCCAACTTCAACGCCATTGTCGGGCGGGTGCGCCCCGGCGACCTCGGCGTGGACGCCATGCACCTGAACCTGCACAAGACCTTCTCCACCCCGCACGGCGGCGGCGGCCCGGGCAGCGGCCCGGTGGTGTATTCCGACGCCCTGGCCCGCTTCGCGCCAGTGCCCCGCATCCAGCAGAACGCCGATGGCAGCCTTAGCCTGGTGGAACAGGCGGAGGGCGACGCGGCGCAGGCGTTCGGGCGGGTCAAAGGCTTTCACGGCCAGATGGGCATGTTCGTGCGCGCCCTCACCTACATGATGAGCCATGGCGCGGACGGCCTTCGCCAAGTGGCGGAGGACGCTGTCCTCAATGCCAACTACCTGAAGGCGCGGCTGAAGAGCGAGTTCTCTCTACCCTACGGCGATACCGGCCCCTGCATGCATGAGGTACTGTTCGACGATGCGTTCCTGAAGGGCACCGGCGTCTCGACCCTCGACTTCGCCAAGGCGATGATCGACGAGGGCTTCCATCCGATGACCATGTACTTCCCTTTGGTCGTGCACGGGGCCATGCTGATCGAGCCTACCGAAACCGAGACCAAGAACGCGCTCGACGAATTCGCCGACTCGCTGCTGGCGTTGGCCAAAGCCGCAAAAGCCGGCGAGACCGAGCGCTTCACCCAGGCGCCGCGGTTCGCGCCCCGGCGGCGTCTCGACGAAACCCTTGCGGCCCGCAAACCAGTGCTGCGCTGGCAGCAGGCTTAAGGACCGCGCTGCACCCACTTGTGGATGAAGGCGAACTTTTGCTGGATCGCCGGCGTATGGGTGAAGGGGTAGAGGTCGGACAGGCCCATCGACCGGTTCACGTGGTTGAGGGCGATGCCCAGACGCACGGCATAACCGATCAGCCTATCGATGTCTGTCTCCAAATAAGCATCGTAGCCGGAGGGCGGCAGATCGGCGCCACCTAGACCCGCGGCGGAGAAGCTGTCGACGATATCGGTGAGGTGCAGCAGGTGGGCAAAGCTCTCCGCCCAATCCTCGTGGGGATGGGCGGCCGCGTAGGGGCTGATAAAGCGGGTGCGCCAGTCGGCCGGCGCGCCGCCCGCGTAGTAGGCCTTCAGCGCGTCGCTGTAGTCGGCGGTCTCATCGCCGAACAGCCGGTGGAATTCGCCGAGAAAGCCATCCCGCCCGGCCAAGATAAAGAAGAAATAGTGGGCGATCTCGTGCCGGAAATGCGCGATCATCGTGCGCAACGCTTCGCCCAAGTCCTCCCGGCGTTTGGCGCGCTCGGCTGGATCGGCCTCGTTGACGTTGATGGTCACCAATCCATCGTCGTGGCCCATGATGACGTCGGCGTCGCCGCGCCGGGTTTCCTCCGCCAGCATGTGAAAGATCGGGCGTTGCGATCGGTCGTTCGCCGTAAACCAGCCCCAGCGGCCCAGATTGGCGATCACCCATCGCTTCGCTCGCTCCGACTCCGCCCAAAGATCGACAGCTTCCTGCAAGGACGGATCGGGCCGCACCTCCGTCATGCGGCAACTGCGGCAATGGCCGTCGGCATCCTCCGCCTGCCAATTGCATTGGATTTCGGCCCGGTTGGCGCAGATGTTCTGCACCATGTTGAAGGTCATCGCGTCGGGATCGAAGACCACCTGCGTACCGCAGAAGCATGTCAGATTCTCGAAGAACAGGCGTTCGCCGCAGGAGGGGCATGCAAAAAGCTGCATCGGGATATCTTTCAGGCCAAGTGTTGGGTCGATGTTGGGTGGATTGACGATAGGTGGGCCGCGGCGGTTCTGTTGGCAAGCATCTAACCGTCACAGACGGCACACGCCGCGCTTGCACATGTCGTCTGCGACCGGATTGCACAGCCGCTATTGCGACCGTCCCCGTACCTTGGCAAAGTGCGCTGCGAAAAACGTAGCAGGCCCAAGGAAGCGCTCCACCATGCCACAACCGCCATCAGGTCAAATCCCCGGCATCTACCATCGTCGGATCGGCGATATCACGGTCTCCGTCATCTCCGACGGCTATCTGATGGGCGCGCTCAGCGTGCTGCAGAACATCGACGAGGCCGAGGCGCAGAAGATGATCGTCGAGGCCTTTGGACCGAAGGAGGGGCGCAAGACCGCTGTCAACACCTTCCTGATCTATTCCAAAGGCCGGCTGGCCCTGGTCGATACCGGCTGCGGCACCTACATGGCCGACACCGGCGGCAAGCTGCTGCAAAACCTGGAACTCGCGGGGGTCAAGCCGACCGATATCGATACGATCCTGCTGACCCACATGCACCCGGACCATTCGGCTGGCCTCAGCGACCGCAACTCCTGGAAGCCCTTCTTCCCCAATGCAGAACTGGTATTTCACGACAATGAGCTGAAACATTGGGAAGACGACGGCGCCATGGCCAAGGGCAGCGAGCGCGAGCAGAAGCTGTTTTTCGGCGCAACGCGCGAGCAGGTGGCTCCGTACACAAAGCAGATGCGCACCTTTCGGGACGGCGAGGAGGTCTTTCCCGGCGTCGTCGCCATGACCGCACACGGCCACACGCCCGGCCACAGCATGTACAATGTCCAGTCCGGCAACGAGCAACTGCTGATTTGGGGCGACATCACGCACGTGCCGGATATCCAGGCGCCGCGCCCGGAGGTCACTATCGCTTTCGACACCGACCCTCGCCAAGCCGAGGCCTGCCGCCGCCGGGTGTTCGACATGACCGCCAGCGACCGGATGCTGGTGGCAGGCATGCACCTGCACTTTCCCGCCTGCAGCCACGTGGTGCGCGAGGGCGATGGTTACCGCGTTATTCCGGAAATCTGGCAGCAGTAGCAGGGCGAAAGACAGAGCAATGGCTTGGATCGAAGCAAACGGCGTAACGCTGGAATACTTGGTGGAGGGGCCGGCGGAGGGCAAGCCTCTGGTGCTGATCCATGAGTTGGGCGGCACTCTCTATAGCTGGGATGCAGTCATGCCGGCCTTGACCGACGCCGGGTTCCGGGTGTTGCGTTGGCACTGGCGCGGCACCGGCCTGTCCGAGAAGATCCGCGGCGACCTCTCGGTGGACACCGTCTGCGCCGATCTGGCGGCGCTGATGCAGGCCATCGACTTTCCGACACCCGCCTGCGTCGCCGGCACCGCGCTCGGCGGCGGCGTCGCCCTGGCTTTTGCTGCACGCTATCCGGCGATGGTGCAGAAGGTCATGGCCTCCAGCCCGGCCATCGGCGGCGACAGCGGTATCGAGGACATGCTGCGCGCCCGCGCCGATCAGGTGGAGGCCGAGGGCATGCGGCCCCAGGTCGATACCAGCCTGGACCGCTCCTACATGCCGAAATATCGCGCCGACGCGGCGGCGTTCACTGCCTATCGCAACCGCTGGATCGCCAACGATCCCGGCAGCTATGCCAGCCACAACCGCATGCTGGCAGCGATGGACGAGCGGGCCAATCTCGCCAAAATCGCCTGCCGCTGCCTGATCACCAGCGGCAGCGACGACCATCTGCTGATGCCGGCGGCGATGAGGGAGATCGCTGGCCAAATCCCGAGTGCCGAATACCGCGAACTGCCCACCGGCCACTTCCTGCCGGTGAATACGCCGGAGGTATGGACGGCCGAAGTCCTGCCCTGGCTGAACAGGTAGGCGCGGACGCCGTCGCTCTGGCGGAGTTGGGGATGACAGCATTCGGTTGCGGCAGAGAACGTCAGGCGAGCGGCTCACAATTCGCGCGGATCCATTCGGCGAGGTCTTCGTCACTGACTGTGCCGGATGCAACTCTGATCATTGTTTGGTAGGCGTCCGGCTGCGAAGCCGTCAGCCGCTGCCCATTGACCATCAGGAACGTGATCAATGCGATAAGCGCAATCCGCTTGTTCCCGTCCACAAACGCATGATTCTTGGCCAGGCCCACACCGTAAGCTGCCGCGAGCGCCGCAAGGTCCGGTGGAGGGTCGCCGTAGGAAAAGAGTTGCAGCGGTCGAGCCAACGCCGACTCCAATAACCCCTCGTCGCGCAATCCTTCTCCGCCGCCATGCTCCGCCAGGCTTTCACCGTGGAGCGCGAGAATAGTGTCTTTTTCCAGCCACTCTGGAGCTTCGTGCAACGTCACTTGGCCAGTTCACGCAGCGTGTCGCGATACTGAGCCATCGCCTTGCGGCCGGCTTCGATCTGTTTCGAGACAGTCTCATCGTAAGGCGTCAGCAGAAATCCGCCCGGCGTCGCCACCAAGTGCAGATGATCCCCCTTCTCGACATTCAGACGGGCGAGGACGTCCTTCGGGATGACGATGCCGGTCGACGTGCCGATAGAGGTGAGTTTGACCTTGTGCATGACGAATACTCTCTTCTTATGACGATAAGAATATAGCGCCAATCCGCCTCCGCTTCAAGCAGGCCGGCGATTGAGCCACTGGGGTTGCGGCGGCGCGCTTGGCCGTTAGGATCGCAGCCGGAGCCACATCCACCTTGCCAGCGAAAGCCTGCACCCCATGAAAATCGATCAAGCCGCACTCGACCTGTTGTTTCTGGAGGCGCGCAGCCAGAATGGCTGGGCCGATGACCAGCCCGAGATCACCGACGCGATGTTGCACCAATTGTTCGACGTGGTGAAATGGGGTCCGACGTCGGCCAACTGCTTGCCGGCCCGCTTTGTGTTCGTGCGCTCTGCCGAGGGCAAGGAAAAGATGCGGCCGGCACTGTCCAGCGGCAATCTGGACAAGACCATGGCGGCGCCGATAACGGTGATCGTCGCCTATGACAGCGAATTCTACGAAAAGCTGCCGCAGCTCTTCCCCCACAGCCCGGATGCCAAGGATTGGTTCACGACCAGCGAGCAGTTGGCCCACGAAACCGCCTTCCGCAACGGCACGCTGCAAGGCGCCTACCTTATCCTGGCGGCGCGAGCGATGGGCCTGGATTGCGGGCCGATGAGCGGCTTCGACAACGCCAAGCTGGACGAGGCGTTTTTCGCCGGCACCACCTGGCGCAGCAACTTCCTGGTCAATCTGGGCAAGGGCGACCCGTCGAAATTGTTCGGCCGCCACCCGAAATTCGCCTTCGACGAGGCCTGCCAGATCGCCTAGGGGTCGCGGCGACCCCGCGATTTTCCTGCCGCAAAGGCTGTCGCACGCAGCGGTCGGCGATTGACGCCTCGCGATCTGCATGGCTTTATCCGTGACAAGCAGGGTGTATGCGCCCGCGTTGTATTTCAGCCGGAGGATTCCCAAAGATGACCACAGAGCCTCGCGCCTTCGAGGGCGTCAACGTATTGGACTTTACCCAGGGCGTTGCCGGCCCGCATTCCACCATGCTGCTGGCCCAGCACGGCGCGAACGTGCTCAAGATCGAGCCGCCGGAGGGCGATTGGGGGCGCACGCTGGGTGCGGTGTATGGCGATCAGTGCGCCCACTCCATCGCCTTCAACCGCGGCAAACGCTCGCTCGCCATGGATATGAAGCAGCCGGACGCCCAGGCCGCCGCCCGCAAGATTGCGGAGAAAGCCGACGTGATCGTCGAGGCGTTCCGCCCCGGCATCATGGCGAAGTTCGGCCTGTCCTACGACATGGTGAAAGCGTTCAACCCGAACGTTATCTACCTGTCGGTGACCGGCTTCGGCCAGAGCGGCCCGAACTCGAAGCTGCCGGTGACCGACGCGGTGATCCAGGCGTTCAGCGGCCTGATGACGGTGAATAGGGATAAGGACGGCCTGCCGCAACGCCTCAACATGATCCCGGTGGACGTCACCACCGGCCTCTATGCCTTCCAGGCGATTTCCACCGCGCTGATGCGCAAGTTCCGCTATGGCGTCGGCACCTATATCGACAGCAACCTGATGCAATGCGCCGCCGCCTTCCAGGCCGCCAAGATCATGGAATACTACCTGGAGAAAGGCGAAAGCCAGCCGCTGTACGTGCCCGTCGGCACGATGCAAACCACCGACGGCTTCATCAACATCACCGCCATGCGCGAGTCCCACTATGTCAGCCTCTGCGAGGTGATGGGCAAGCCGGAATGGATCACCGACGAACGCTTTAGCGACCGTACCAAACGGCTGAAGAACGAACAGGTGCTGATGCCGATGATCCGGGAGATCTTTGCGCAGCGCTCCACCAAGGAATGGGCCGACAGCCTGACCGCGGCGGGCGTGATGAACGCGCCGGTGCAGAACTATGGCGACCTGATGAACCACGAGCACACCAAGGCCGTCGACGCCATCGCCTATGTCGGGCACGAGGCGACCGGCACCATCCCAATGCCGCATATTCCCGGCCAGCCGCGCATCGCCGGCGCCGACGCCCTGACCCACGCACCTGGCATCGGCGAGCATTCCGACGACATCCTGGGCGAGTGGGGATATTCGCCGGCGGAAATCGCCGACATGAAGGCGAAAGGCGCGGTAAAGTACCCATCATTGCAGGCCGCGGCGGCGGAGTAGGCACGGACTTTTCTCACCCTGAACCTCTTACACACCCTTCACCCTGAGCCCCGAACCACAGCATCCTTAGCTTTCTGCACACGCTTCACCCTGAGCCTGTCGAAGGGTCGGTGGCAGGTTCGCGCAAGACGCTTCGACAGGCTCAGGGTGAAGTCATTATAGAGACAAGGACATACCTCATGAAATTGCTTCGCTACAAGGCCGGCGATCAGATCAGGCCCGGCATTCTCGATAAGGCCGGCAATATTCGCGATCTGTCTGGCATCGTGCCGGATATTGACGCCGACGCGGTTTCGCCGGCGGGTCTGGCGAAAATTGCGCAGGCGGACGCGGAGAACCTGCCGAAGGTCTCGGGCTCGCCCACTCTGGCCGCGCCGGTCGCCAATCCATCCAAGGTCGTCTGTATAGGCCTGAATTACTCGGACCACGCCGCCGAAGTCGGCGCGACGCCACCGTCGGAGCCGATTATCTTCATGAAGGCGCCAACGGCCTACAACGCGCCAAACGGTCCGGTGGTGAAGCCGCCACACTCGACCAAGCTGGATTGGGAGGCGGAGCTTTGCGTTTATATCGGCAAGCGCGCCTCTTACGTCAGTGAAGATGAGGCGCTCGACCATGTCGCCGGCTACGCGGTCGGCAACGATGTCTCGGAACGTGAGTTCCAGCAGGAGCGGCCGGGCGGCCAGTGGACCAAGGGCAAGAGCCCGGACGGCTTTGCACCGGTCGGCCCCTGGCTTGTCACCAAAGACGAAGTGCCGAACCCGGAAGGTCTGAAAATCTGGCTGAAGGTCAACGGTGAGTTCATGCAGAACGGCTCCACCGACAAGCTAATTTTCGGTGTGAAAAAGATCGTCTCCTTCGTCTCCGAATACATGACGCTGCTGCCCGGCGACGTCATCATGACCGGCACCCCACCGGGTGTTGGCGCCGGCATGAAGCCGCAGAAATGGCTGAACCCCGGTGACGTAGTCGAAGTTGGCATCGAGGGCCTCGGCGAACAGCGCCAGGAAATCATCGCCTGGTCGCGGGACTGATCATTGCGACGATCTTCTTTTTTGCCGATGGGCCAGGGCGTCTTGCGTGAAGTCGAGCGACCAGCGCCGGTTGGCTGCGGTCGGGCGCCAACAGCCGTCTCGGGGAAGCTTCTTGCGTTTGGCGCGGCGAAGTCGTGCTAGGCGGCCGCCAGTGCCGCCCAGTCGATGGGTTTGTGACGGTCGACCTTAGCTGTGACCGGCGGCATCTCGTACTTTAGGCCGGTGGCGCAGTTGAACAGCATGCAGCTTTCGTTCGCCTTGATGCGGCCGTCGGCCCGGGCCTCGCGATAGGCAGCGTAGGTGGCGGCGCCCTCGGGGCAGAGCAGCAGGCCCTCATCGCGGGCGACCTCCACCTGAGCCGATTGGATCGCGTCATCGTCGACGGCGATGGCGAAGCCGCCGCTCTCCCGCACCGCGTCCAGGATCAGGAAATCGCCGATGGCCTGGGGCACGCGCACGCCGTAGGCTATGGTCTTGGCATTCTCCCAGCGGGTCGCGTGGCGCTCTCCTGCCTCGAAGGCGCGGACGATCGGGGCGCAGCCGGCGGCCTGCACCGCCACCATGCGCGGGCGTTTTGAGCCGATCAGGCCGATGGCCTCCATCTCGGCGAAGGCTTTCCACATCCCGATCAGGCCGGTGCCGCCGCCGGTCGGGTAGAGGATGACGTCCGGCACCTGCCAGCCCAACTGTTCGGCCAATTCCAGGCCCATGGTTTTCTTGCCTTCGATCCGATAGGGCTCCTTCAGGGTGGAGGTGTCGAACCAACCCATCGGCCCTTTGCCCTCACCGACGATTTTGCCGCAATCGTCGATATAGCCGTTCACCTTCCAGACCTTGGCGCCCTGCAAGGCGATCTCGCGCACGTTGATGTCGGGCGTGTCCTCCGGGCAGAAGATATAGGCCTCCAGCCCGCCGCGCCGGCAATAGGCGGCCATGGCGGCGCCGGCATTGCCGTTGGTCGGCATCGCCATGCGCTTGATGCCAAGCTCCTTGGCCATGGAGACCGCCATCACCAGCCCCCGCGCCTTGAACGAGCCGGTCGGCAGGCGGCCTTCGTCCTTGACCAGCAACGGCGCGGAACTGCCGTTTGATTTCTCTGCCGCCGGCAGTCGGACAATCGGCGTCATGATCTCGCCAAGCGCGGTGATGTTTTTCGCGTGCCGCACCGGCAGCAGTTCGCGGTAGCGCCACATGGTCGGCGCGCGGCTGGCCAGCACCTCCTTGGTCAGCGCTTTTTTGACGCCGTCCAGGTCGTAACGCACCAGCAGCGGCTTGCCGGCTTTCGAGAGATTGTGCAGCGTGTCGGCCTCGTACCGGTCGCCCTCATAGCCGCACTCCAGATGGGTGACGAAGGTTTCAGTCTCGGGAATACCGTGTGGGTCGATCATGGAAAACCACCAATTTCTGGAACGCGGGGGACGTTGCGATGGAACTTGTGCGATGGAACTTGACAGCATCGCCACCCGCTAGGCAAGTGTCGTACGCGCCTCGCCTATAGAGGCCCGCTATGTTGCGCTCCGAGCAATGGCTCAATCTGGGTGGCGCGGTCTGGATCAGGCTGCGGTGGTTCTGGTTGCATCGGTTACCTCGGCGCCGAACGGTGGCGAAGACGCTCTCGATCCGTTGGCTGGTAGGCGACTGCAGGCAATCGCCGTAAGGCGGGTTCGAGTTGCGCGGGTGGTCCCAATGTTCGGCGGGGAAGTCGAAGTGCCGCGCAGATAAAGCACCGGCGGCAGCGCATCGAGACTGTGTGATCGCCGCGCCATCCCGGCAGGATGTTCGAGGCGACGCACACTCTGTCTTCGCCCGCCGTATTGCACGCCCGGTCCCGCACTTTCGGGCGTCGGATATCAAGCGCAACATCGCTCTCGAACTTTCTGCCGCCCGCGGACAATCCACTCTGGCAATCCGGCCAGCTTCGGGCTTAGCATGAGGACAACCGAAACGACTGTAAGGAAGCGCTGTCATGCACAAATGGATCGATCATGTCGTCGTCCGCGTCGAAAATCTCGACGAGGCCATCGACCACTACACCAACCGCCTGGGCTTCACCGTGACGGAGCCGCCGGAAGACCAGCCGGAAATCGGCCTGCGCCGGGCGATCCTGGGCCTGGGCAAATCCGGCACCTTCATCGAACTGGCGGAACCGTTGGGCGAGAAGAGCGACATCGGCAACGCCATCGCGAAACGCGGCGAAGGCGTGCATCTGGTGGCGCTGGCCGTCGATGATCTGGCAGCGGCCAAGGCCGACATGCAGGCCCGCGGAGCTAAAGTGATCGACATGGGCCGGCAGGTGTTCCTGCATCCGAAGGAGGGCCACGGCGTCATGTATCAACTGATCGAGCGCACATAGCTCAAGCCTGTTTGCGCTTCAGTAACGGCCGAAGCGCCAGCAACCCCAACACCGGTCCCGGCGCCAGCAACAACAGCACATAGCTGGCGCCGAGCGGCTCAATAGCCCAGTTCACCAATTGGATGCTAACCACCGAGATGGCAAAGCCGATGCTGTTGGCAATAGTGAGCGCCGACCCGACCCACTCCCGCGGCGCCGCCTGCGCATTCAGGGCGGAGAACTGCGGCGAGTCGCCAACGACGGCCAGGCCCCAAAACACCAGAAACGCCAGGAATACCGGCGTCGGCGCGTAGAACAGCACCGGCGAGATCAGACAGCAGATAGCCGATGCCGCCAATTGCACGCCCGCGACCTGCGCACTGCCCCAACGGCGCGCGATGATCCCGCCGGCGATACAACTCAGCATGCCGATGCCGATGACGGCGAACGTCCAGAGCGACACGTCCAACGCCGCCGCTCGCGCCAGGCCGTGCGCGGCGATGATCACCGGCACAAAGGCCCAGAACGCGTAAAGCTCCCACATATGCCCGAAATAGCCGAAGGCGGAGGCGCGAAAGGCGCCGGATCGGAACACGATCAGCAGCGCCCGCGGGTCGAACACTGCGCCGGGCCGCAGATAGGGGCCGTCCGGCACGGTCCAATACATCAGCAGACCGCCGGCCGCCGCCAGGATCGAGACCGCCAGCGTTACCTCCTGCCAGGGCAGCGACTGGCCAAGGCCGCGGATCAGATGCGGCAGCGCCGTGCCGCCCACCAATGCGCCGACGAGATAGCCTAAGGCGCGGCCCAAATCCTTATCATACCATCCAGCCGCGATCTTCATGCCAACGGGATAGATGCCAGCAAGACAAAAGCCGGTCGCAAACCTCAACGCCAGCAGCGGCCAGAGCGCCGGCGGCAACAGCACGGTCACGCCATTTCCCAAGGCCCCCAACAGCGCGCAGGCGAGGAATATCCGCCGTGGTGAGATGCGGTCGGCGATGGCGGTGACGGCGAAGACCAGCGTGCCGGCGATAAAGCCCAATTGCACGGCGGCGGTGATATCGCCAAGCGTCTCAGCCGGCAGACCCCATCCAGCCTGTAAATCGGGCAACACGGCATTGCCGGCAAACCAGATCGAGACCCCGGCAAACTGGGAAACCATGATGACCGGCAGAATATGCGGCGGGCGTTCTGGCATGCGGACGACCTACGGACAGGACAACACCGCATGCTTAGCGACCGCAGAGGCTACCGGCCATAGTCAAAGCCAAGCTCGATGGAGAGAGCGGGGCGTTACCGGCGCAACGCCGGCCACGAGCGTCAGGCCGTCCGCGCTGACGCCAGTATCGCCGCGATCTCGTCCTGCAGCGCCAGCCGCTGCTTTTTCAGGTCCTCAGCGTGAGCGTCGGAGGCTGGTTCGACCTTCGCCTCAATCCGATGGATGGTGCGGTTGACCTCGTGATGCCGGTCGGCGAGCTTGGCGAAGTGTGCGTTCTCGGCCTTCAGACGGTGGATCGCGTCTGCTTCTTCGGGAAAAATGTCTGACAGTTCGTGGGGCGTGTGTGCCATGCGGAGGGTATCCAATTAGGGAACGGGTGCCATTCTGGTAACAGTAGGCGACTTACCTACGCGTTGATTGAGATCAAACCGCGCATCGGGCGAGGCGTGCATTCTTCGACGGATCGGCGCATACTGAGCGCATAAGACAGCCTTCGTCGTTCGAGGAGCCACCCTATGCCAGACACCGTCCTGCCTCAACAAATCGACCTGCCCATCATCGATAGCCCACAAGCATGGTACGGCCCGGAGCAGCAAACGGCGAGCGACTGGCAGTACACATTGACCGCCCCGGAAATTGCGGAAATCGAGGGAGCCCTCACGCAAGTCGGCGCGGTGGATATTTTGGATATCGACGCTGCAGCCTTTCCGCTGCCAAACTTGACGCCGCGTCTTGGCAAAATCCGACAGCAGGTCCTGCACGGCCGCGGCTTCTTTCTGCTGCGCGGCCTGCCGATCGAGCGCTATTCGGTGGCCGAGGCCGCCCGCATCTTCTGGGGCATCGGCGCGCATTGGGGTGAGCCGGTCAGCCAGAACGGCAAGGGTCATGTGCTCGGCCATGTGAAGGACCTGGGGCTCGACTATGCCGACCCACAGGCGCGCGGCTACCAGACCAGCGCCCGCCTGCCCTATCACACCGACAGTTCCGACATTGTCTGCCTGCTTTGCCTGAAAAAGAGCAGGAGCGGCGGCCTGTCCTCGCTGGTCGCCACGACGACGGTCTTTAACGAGATGGTCAGACGCCGGCCCGATCTGGCCGCAGTGCTGATGCAACCGCTCTACCGCACCCGTTGGGGCGAGGTGCCGGAAGGCCGCAAGCCCTATTATGGCACGCCGCCCTTCTCGCTGGTCGATGGCCGGGTGATCTGCACCTATGTGCGCAGCGCCGTGCGCAAGGCGCAGTTGATGGACGCGGTACCACGCATCACACCGGAGCAGGAAGAGGCCATGGACCTGTTCGATGCGCTGGCCAACGATCCGGCGCTGCACCTGGATATGACGTTCGAGCCGGGCGACATCCAACTGGCCTGCAACCATTCGGTCGCCCATTCACGCACTGCCTATGAGGACTTCGCGGAGCCGGAGAAGCGCCGGCACCTGCTGCGTCTCTGGCTCGCCTGTGACGATGGGCCGGCTTTACCGGCGGCCTTCACCGGTGAGCATCAGGGCCAAACCCAGAGCGGCCGACCCGACGGGATCAAAGTGCCGGGCGTGCCCCTAGTGGCGCCGCTCGAAGCCGAATAAACCGACAGAGGAACGCGATCATGCCAGATGGCCAAGCCTACATCATCCCCGCTGACCTGCCGCCCCCGATCGAGGGGCCGAGTGCCTGGCGCGGCCCGGACTTGGTGAACTCGACGGAGTGGATTTACCAGCTCACCGCCGAGGATATCGCCGAGATCGAGGCGGCAATGCGGCCGCTGGTGGCGCGCGAAGCCGATATCGCGCAAATCCGTCAGGAAGACTTCCCGCTGCCGACGCTCGGCCCGAAGCTGCAGGGCCTCTGTGACGATGTTATCCATGGCCGTGGCTTCGTGCTGATGCGCGGGCTGCCGGTACAGCGCTACTCCATTCGCGAGAGTGCGACGGCCTATTTCGGCGTCGGCGCCTATTTCGGCAACGCCCGCAGCCAGAATGCCAAGGGCCATGTGCTGGGGCATGTGCACGACCTGGGGCTTTCCACCAACGATCCGAAGGTCCGCATCTATCAGACGACGGAGCGTCAGACCTTCCACACCGATAGCTGCGATATCGTCGCGTTGCTCTGCCTGAAGACGTCGAAATCCGGCGGGCTGTCGTCGCTGGTCTCGACCATGGCGATCTATAACGAAATGTACGCCCGCGCGCCGGACCTGCTGTGGGAGCTGTTCCAGCCGTTTGCCACCGACCGGCGGGGCGAAATTCCGGAGGGCAAAGGGCCCTATTTCGAAATTCCGGTCTATAATTATTATGAGGGCCATCTCTCGGTCATCTACGCCCGCCGCTATATCGAAAGCGCCCGGCGGCTCGACGGTGTGCCGCCGTTGACCGAGCGGCAGACCGCGGCGCTCGACCTGTTCGACGAGTTGGCGAACTCCTACGATCTGCGGCTCGATATGGACTTTCAGCCGGGCGACATGCAGTGGGTGCACAACCACACGCAACTGCACGACCGCACCGCTTTCGAAGACTGGCCGGAGCCGGAGAAGAAGCGACACCTGCTGCGCCTGTGGCTAGCAACGCCCGGTGCTCGGCCCCTGCCCCCGATCTATGCGGAGCGCTATGGCAAGGTCGACATCGGCGACCGCGGCGGCATCATCGTGCCCGGCGCGATGATGAACGC
>CAXBDI010000066.1:0-21267 GCA_963974445.1 uncultured Alphaproteobacteria bacterium | reverse complement strand
AACTCATGTGCTACTGAAACCGGACATACCGTCTGTCGTCGACATGGGTTGCAAAACCAATGCCGAGTTGAAAGCGGTATGGTAGAGTACATGCTGCACGATTGGGACCGGAAGACGAAATGAGGCATCATTAGCTATGGCGATGTCTGCAGGGACTGACGACGCGCAGGGCGCGCCGATTTCCGGCGCTGTCCGAGGTGGGCGGCAGCATACAGTGATATTGCGGGTCCGTGGCGAGAGCAGCCGTGACGCCAATTTGCGTGCGGTTGCGGCGCTGGAGGGCCTGTCAGGCGTACGGCGCGTTCTGTTGGATGAGGCCAGCCAGGCGGTTATCGTGCGTGGCACCCTGCGGCCGGCGGCGCTGCGCCAGGCGCTGAGCGAGGCAAAGCTTCAGTCGACGGTGGTAAGGCAGCGCGGTACGGGACGCTCTGCCGCTTCGATCGATCATGTAGCGTTGGCGCTACTGATATTTGCGGCACAGATCGCCTTGACCATCTGGACGTTCGGGATCGAATGGCCGCTGCTGCCGGCATTGCAGGCAGGCGCTTCCATGTTTGTCATCTTTGTACTTGGCGCCTCAATCGTTAGCGCAGCGGCTGTAAGTCTCGCCAAACTGAGGTTCGGGCTCGATCTGGCCTTAACCATTGGCGCGTGTGCTGCCTGGTGGGCCGGCGCGCTTTCGATGATCCGGCTGGAGCAGGCCGGTCAGCCGCATTTTCTAATTGCCACGCTGATCATAGTTTGCGGTTTGTTGGGGCACGCGTTCAAGAGCAGTAGCCGGGCGGCAGCCGGCATGAAATTGCAGCGGTTGCTGCAACTCATGCCGGAAAAAGCGCTGGTGGAAAGGCGCCGGGGGGCCACATCGGTCTCGACCAATACTCTGCGGTCTGGCCAGATCGTGCACGTAGAGACGGGGGCCCGGTTTCCAGCAGACGGGATCATCTTATCGGGCGGCGGCGCAATTGATGAGCGTGCAATCAGCGGCAGTGATTCGCCATTTTTTTGTGGAGTGGGCGATGCGGTCCTGGCGGGCTCGGTCAATGTCGGCAATTTACGCCAGGTAAAGATCACGTGTCCGCCTCGCGATGCGTCGGTCACGATATTGGCGCGAATGGCAGCCGAAACCGATTTGGCCGCTGTCGCCGATATCGGACCTGGAGAACGGGTCGCGGGAAGGTTCTTTATCGCCGTTCTGATTGCCGCGGCAGTGACAGGTCTGATCTTGTCGCTTGGCAGCGAGGGTCCGTTGGCCGGTATCGAGACGGCCTTGTTGATGATAGGGGTCGGTACGCCGGCAAGTATTGCGCTTGCCCGGCCGTTGACGTTCGCCATCACCCTGATGGTGCTGCGGCGCTGGGGCATCTGGGCTCGCGATCCCGCGGTGATTGAGCTCGCCGGCGCGATTGGCATTCTCGCCATATCGCCCAAAGGCATCATGACCGAGGGCGTGCAGCGGGTATCGAAAACGACATCGACGAGCGGTGATCAATACCGGGCCCTGGGCCTGGCAGCGGCGGTGCTCGACGGTAGCGATCACCAATGGGCCGAAGCGATCCATCAGGCGGCCATACGCAGCGGGGCAGACGAACGGTCGGTCGCGTCGATTGAGGCGTTGGAGGATGACGGTGCGGTCGCGGTCGTCCGTGACGGCGAGCGCAGCCTGCAAATCACGCTTGGGTCTGTCGGTTTTCTGGCGTTGCGGGGGATCGAGATCAACCCGAACTTCATCGACACGACATTGCAGGAGATGCCGGAGGCAGTACCGGTGTTCGTTGCTGTCGACGGGCATCCTATAGGCGCTGTTTGGTTGACTGACCCCATCCGCCAGACCGCTCAAAGCGCCATTCGAAGCCTAAGGGGCGGCGGTGTGGAGACGTGCCTGCTCGGTGCTGGTCCCGAGACGGCCCTGGCGCAGACGGCTGGTGCAATCGGCACCGACAGTTATGCGCTCACCGAAGACAGTGCTCAGCTATCGGAAGAGATCAAGGCGATGCGGGCAAGCCGGATGCGCGTCGCTATGGTCGGCCACCCGGTGCGGGATGCGGCAGGAATGGCCGTCGCCGACCTTAGTATCGGCTTTGGCGCGTTGGACAGCCCGGCGGCCGCGCGCCCCGGATTCCTGCTGCGTCATGCCGAGCCGTTACTGGTATCGACCTGTTTCAGTGCCGCACGGGTGGCGCGGGCGCGTCTTTGGCAATCTCTGATCGTCGCTCAACTGCCGATTTTAGCCGCGGTCATCATGACGGCCTTACAGATGATGACGACCTCATTGGCGCTGGTCATGTTCGGCGTTGGCATTGCAGCCGTCCTGATCAACAGTGCACGGATGCTGATCTGGCGTCCGCGATTTCTATCCGCCAACCACTGACAATGTCGGATGGCTACGGACTTTGCTGTGAGTGGGTCATCAAGGCGCGTCCATCATATACATGCGGACAATCGTATCCGGATCCTGCACGACACCGTTCAAGGCCGCTTCACCTTTTTTGATGCGGTCGACATGCTCCATGCCGCCAGTGACCCGGCCCCAGACCGTATATTTGTTATTGAGACTCGGCGCCGGCGCAAACATGATGAAGAACTGGCTATCGGCGCTGTCTACGCTCTGAGAGCGCGCCATGCCAACGACTCCGCGCTCAAACGGTGTGGCCGTGAACTCTGCCTCGATATTTTGGCCGGAGCCCCCGGTGCCATCGCCCCGCGGATCGCCGGTTTGCGCCATGAAACCGTCGATCACCCGGTGGAATTTCAATCCATCGTAAAAACCGTTTTTGACCAGCGTCTTGATTCGCTCGACATGTTTCGGAGCCAAATCCGGCAGCATCTCAATGATAACTTTGCCTGTCCGAAGCTCTAGGACCACAGTGTTGCCGCCCTCGGCGGCGAGGCCACTTCCACCGGTCATCAGGCCGGTAACGAACACGACCGCAGCGACCGCTAAAGCTTTTATCATTCCGGCACTCGATTCCATCTGGGAAAGGGATGCGGCAAATCTAGCGAGACGCGCCGTTGGTCGCAACCGGTGCTCTGAAGCCGGGTCTCCGCGTCAGGTGTCAGGCTCGCCGTCGAGCCCCTGCTCGCGTGCCCATAAGGCAGCTTGCGTGCGGTTGGTGACCCCCAGCTTGCGCAGAAGATGGCGCAGTTGGGCCTTCACCGTCATATCGGTGGTACCGAGGTTGTTGGCGATAAGCTTATTCGAATGCCCTGCGAGCAAGCCGCGGAGGATATCGCGTTCTCGTGGCGTCAGTTTTGGGCGTTCCGTGGGACCGGCATGGTAGGTGAACGCCCTGTCGATGCGCGCCGGAAAGACATTCTCGCCGAGCGACACCAAGCCTATCGCCAGCACCAAAGCGTCCAGAGACATATCTGTAAACAGACAACCGTCCGCACCGGCTCTTAATGCGGCGATGACATCGCGGTCATTGTGCCCGCTGTCCAGCACAACGGCGAAGGCGCGGGGCCATTGCTGCTCAATGCCTTCCCGCCACCGTCTACTGCCATCTGCAGAGAGATCCGGATCGACCGCAATAACCACAATTGGCCGGTCGCCGGATGGCTCGATATCGACTAATTCTGCAATCGCGTCGGCTTCGCCCAGGACCCGCAGGACCGTATCGTCGAAGAGCCGCTTCAACCCCTCACGGAACAAGGTGTTGCCACCGACGATGATGACATCGGTTTCAGGCGGCGTCATCGGCCCGGTTTCCAGTCGCACGGTGTTGCGATTTGTAGACTTGGCGATGGCGAGTGTCGATTGTCAGTCATCGTAGACCCCTTTGATGGACGAGAGCGTCGGTTTCTGTCGCATCAGTTTGGCAAGGACGGTTGTATCGCCTGATCAGTGGATTACTACTATTGATTGATCTGTTTAATGATTGGCAAATGTGAGTTGCGTACCGGTGACCAAGCCGTTGGCTTCGGCCCAGAGCGCGGCTTGAGTCCGATTGGCGACCCCCAGCTTGCGCAACAGCGTCCGGATTCTGCTTTTGGTCCGCACCGGCGACAAAGCTGCGGTTGCAGCGATCTCATCATTTGTCTGACCGGAAGCTATGCCTTGCAAGATCGTGCATTCTTGAGCCGAGATAGACACGCCGTCGATGATCTTGTCTGATTCGGCTGCCGACCGATGATTGGGATGCTGGAACACTTGCTCCGAATCCTGACCCTGCGTCTGTCCTTCCAAAACTTCGACGATGGCTTTGTAAAGGCCGGTCGCCGGGGAATTGCAGTTGGATACGCCGACCGTACCGGCAAAGGTAGTTCGAGCGTAGGCTAGTTGATCGGCATTGCAGCAGAGAACCAAGAGCTTAGACGAGGGAGAGTGCGCCTGGAGGTGGGCGACTCCGGCTTCCACAGATCTCCAATCGTCTGTCAACAGCAAGGCGATGTCTGGTTTGGAATACCAGCCGTCGCTTTCCGACAGCACATGGAGGCCAAAGTCGTTGAGGACTTCGGTCAAGCCGGCGCGGAAGAGGCGGTCGCCGCCGAAAATCTGGCAGGTATGTGGTAAATTGCGCGGCCGACACACGGCAGGCAAATCAAGTGTCGTTAGTATTGGTTGAGATGTTGGCATCACTGTCGCATCGCCTCCAAAGAAGAGCATTGCCCGTGCACCCGGTTAAGCGGAAGCACCTATATCCTTTTGAACACAGCAATATGTATGCCAAGGGCTTCCCGCTAATCTCCGACGGCGGCGTTTAGTTCTGCAATCGATTGAATTAAATTGGATTTCAGACCACTTGCGTCGGCTTTAAGAAATACTAAGTCAGAATTTTTGCTGCCTCTCCCGGCAAAATGCGTTGCAAACTGCAATGCAAAAGCGCGGTTAGGGAGATGCCAGCCTTACGGCCTTAGTCCGACCCGCCAATCCGAAGATCGGTCAGAAGGTGGCTAAGACCGTCGCGCAGCGACACTTCCGCAGCTACAACTAATGCTGACGTCGCCAAGGCAGGGCTGCCAAGCGAGCGGCGGATGTCGCCCGGGCGCTGTTTTGCGAAGCTGATGTCCGCCGTGGATTGCAACAATTCGCCCATGACCTGGGCCAGGGTCAGTATACGCGTCTCATGTCCGGTGCAGACATTGTAGACCGGCGCGGCCAGCGACGCGTGACGCATTCCGGCGATCAGGTGTTGTACGACATCGGCGACATAGACGAAGTCCCGAGTCTGTTCGCCGTCGCCAAAGATCGTAACGCCGTCGCCGGACGCCAGCCGGCTGGCGAAGATTGAGATGACACCGGAGTACGGCGATCGCGGATCCTGGCGCGGTCCGTAGACGTTGAAAAAGCGAAAGCCGGTCGTTGGCACGCCATGGACCAGCCCAGCGACCCGCGCATGCTGCTCCGATCCCAGCTTGTCAGCGCCATAGGCGGTCAACGGCCAGGCGGCTGCATTTTCCGTCAACGGACATTCCGGATTGTCGCCATACACGGCGGCGGAGCTGGCATAGACGACCGGTATAGCCGTCTGCCGCCCGATGTCCCGGGCGGCGTCGAATACGGCGATACTACCGGTCAGGTTGACGCGGTGGACGGGTATCCAGTCCTCGTTGGACCGCTGAACTGAGGCGATGGCCGCCAGATGAAAACAGCCATCCATTCCTCGCATCGCGCGCCGAACGGTCGGGGGGTCGGAGACATCGCCGAGGACAAGGTCCACTCGTTCGGCGGGGATATTGTCACGCTTACCGGTGGAAAGGTCGTCTAGAACACGAACCTGGTGGCCTCCGGCTAACAACGCGTCGACCAAGTGGGAGCCAATAAACCCGCAACCGCCGGTGACCAGGTACCGTGCCATTTACTCAATCCACGCTTTGGGTTAGGACAGCGGCGATGTAGACGCCATCATTGTTGCGCCATCCCCCCAACGCGCCATCTTGCGATAGATGGTTGAGGGGCTGATTTCAAGCATCGCAGCCGCACGAGCGACATTGTTGTCCGCTGCATCCAATGCTGTCGTGATGGCGTCGCGTTCGACCTCGGCCAACGGCCGCACCTCTTCGGCGACCGGTTTGGACCGAGACACCTTGCGTCCAAAATCGTTTTGCAAAGGGAATAAGGCGCTCTCAGCCTCTAGATGCGGCTCCTCGCCGTGATCGTGCAAGACTTCGGAGAGCATGCTGGCCGTTACAATTTGCGCGTCATTCAGAACGACAATGTTGCGAATGACATTTTGCAATTGCCGTACGTTTCCGGGCCATTGGTAGCGCTGTATCGTATCGCACGCCGCCTCGTCGAAATCTGCAAAGCTCCGGCCTTCCTCTTTTGCGAACACTTCTAGGAAATGCCGGGCCAGCACGATGACATCTGCATCCCGCTCTCTTAGCGGCGGCAGGTCGATGGGAATAACATGCAGGCGGTAGAATAAGTCCTCACGGAACCGCCCTGATCGCACTTCTTCCATCGGATCGCGGTTTGTGGCGCAAATGAAACGGACGTCGACGGTTTTGGTTGACTGCGCGCCAACAGGGGCAACGGTACCAGTTTGCACAAACCGAAGCAATTTTACCTGCAGCTCCAGCGGCATATCGCACACTTCGTCCAGGAACAAGGTGCCGCCGTTTGCCTGCATAGCGGCGCCGGTCCGGTCCGTTGTCGCACCGGTGAAAGCACCTTTGACGTGGCCGAAGATTTCGCTTTCCATCAGGTCCTTGGGGATAGCGGCGCAATTCAGCGCAACGAACGGTTTGCCGTTTCTGCTGCTGGTTTGGTGCACCGCCTCGGCACAGACTTCTTTGCCGGTACCGGATTCGCCGGTTACAAAGATCGAAGCCTTGCTTCGGGCGGCGCTTTCGATGGTGCGATAGACCGCCTGCATCGGCAGCGAATTACCGATGAACCCGCAGAACTGGTTGCGGTCGATCTGGCCCTTATAGGTTTGCACAATGGTCGACAGGGTCTGCCGCTCTACGCTGTTGCGGATGGTGAAGATCAATCGTTCCGCACTGATCGGCTTGACGATGAAGTCGTATGCGCCCTCGCGCATCGCCTCGACAGCGACGTTGATCGAGCCATTGGCGGTCACCACGACGACCGCGACGCTCATGCCCTCGGCTCGTACGTGTTTTAGCACCTCGATACCGTTGGCATCGGGCAATTGCAGGTCCAGCACCATGATGTCTGGCGCCGAATCCGCCAACGCCCGCATTGCGGCCGCCGCACTGGCTACGCGGGTGACTGTATGGCCTTCAACCGCCAGGAACTCCTCGTACACCCTGGCCAGCGCGTTCGAATCCTCAACCAACAGAATGTGCGCCGGACTCTGCGCCATCGCCTATGTCTCCCTATCCGGTGGAGCACGGTGCGCTGCACCAGCCCAACCGGATGCTTATAGTGGTTTTGGCCAAGATCCAGTAAACGCCGCCCCTGGCGACGGGCTGGGTTCCGTGATTAACTCCGCCTGGCGAACACAGTTGCTTTGTTCCCGACGTTAGCGGAGGCGCCGATGCTGCCAAACTCCATGCCAACCCTCGATTACTCCCTCGGTGAAACTGCGGATATGCTGCGTGACAGTGTGCAGGCGTTCGCTGCGGAAGAGATTGCGCCGCGCGCCGCAGATATCGACCGCGACAATGCCTTTCCCATGGACCTTTGGCCGAAACTCGGCAGCCTCGGGCTACTCGGTGTGACCGTGGCGGAGGAGTATGGCGGCAGTGACATGGGCTTTCTGGAGCACATGGTGGCGATGGAGGAGGTCAGCCGCGCGTCGGCCAGCGTCGGCTTGTCCTACGGCGCGCACTCCAATTTGTGCATCAACCAGATCCACCGCAACGGCACGGCGGAGCAGAAGGCACGCTATTTACCGAAGCTGGTCTCCGGCGAACACGTCGGCGCGCTAGCGATGAGTGAGCCGAACGCCGGCTCCGACGTGGTGTCGATGAAGCTGCGGGCCGAGAAGAAAGGCGACCGCTACATCCTGAACGGTTCGAAAATGTGGATCACTAACGGGCCGGACGCCGAAACGCTGGTGGTCTACGCCAAGACTGACCCGGAGGCGGGGCCGCGCGGCATCACGGCGTTTCTGATCGAGAGGGGGTTCAAGGGCTTCTCCACCGGCCTGAAGCTCGACAAGCTCGGTATGCGCGGTTCGAATACGGCTGAGTTGATTTTTCAGGATTGCGAGGTGCCGGCCGAAAACGTCCTCGGTCAAGTCGGACGCGGCGTCAACGTGTTGATGAGCGGCCTGGATTATGAGCGGCTGGTGCTGTCCGGCGGCCCGCTCGGCATCATGCAAAGCTGCATGGATGTTGTGCTGCCCTATGTGCACGAACGCGAGCAGTTCGGTGAGCCTATCGGCAACTTTCAAATCATGCAGGCGAAGCTCGCCGATATGTATACGACCATGAACGCGTGCAAAGCCTATGCCTACGCCGTCGCCAAGGCCTGCGACCGTGGGGACACGACCCGCATGGATGCGGCAGGCGTGATCCTTTACACAGCCGAAAAAGCCACGTGGATGGCGCTGGAAGCGATCCAGTGCCTGGGCGGCAACGGTTATATCAATGACTATCCAACCGGTCGGCTGCTGCGCGACGCCAAGCTCTACGAGATCGGCGCCGGCACCCAGGAAATCCGCCGATGGCTTATTGGGCGGGAGTTGTTTGGCCAGAGCGGCTAACCTCTCGTGGCTCTTTTCGCTACGGCTTCGGTGGTATTTGTTGCGCTTTCAGCAGATCGCGGATTTCTTCCAGAAGCACCTCTTCGCGCGGCGGCGGGGCGGGTTTCGGCGGAGCCGCTTCTTCTTTTTCTTGTAGCTTGTTCATACCACGGATCAGCAAGAACAGCACGAAGGCGACTATGACGAAGGTGATGACAGCGTTGATAAACAGGCCGTAGGCGATTACCGGGATGCCCGCTTCTTTGGCCGCATCAACTGAGGTGACCGCCTCGCCCGAAAGGTTGATGAACAAGTCGGAGAAGTCGACCCCGCCGGTGATCATACCGATTGGTGGCATGATAATGTCTTTGACGGCAGATTGAACGATGGTTGTGAAGGCAGCCCCGATAATGATGCCCACTGCCATGTCCAAAACGTTGCCACGTAGGGCAAATTTCTTGAATTCATTAAACATTTTCTGTCTCCTGATTGATTTCACGTGATCTTGTAAGTCGAGCGGGGCAAAAATTTGGCGTCGCAATGAAGCTTAGCGCATAGCGACTAGTCCGTTCGCGTTCCATGGCGGCCAATTCCCGCAGAGAACCTGGCGGCCCCCGCTTGCGCCTCATTGGCCTTGGCACTTGCCGCGCCCTCTGCCTCGTTGACGAGGGCGACAGGTTCCGGTCGGTCGAACGATTCCAAGGCGGCTTGTCTGTCGGCAGCAACCGCCATCGGCGGGAAGGCCGAGATTTCGTGCGCGAGCTTCATCGCTATGGCAAGAGCCTGCCCCGCTGGAACAAGGCGGTTGGCAAGGCCGATGGTGTATGCCTCCTCCGCATGGACCGGCCGGCCGGTCAGCAGCATGTCCAGCGCCCTCCCCTCGCCCACGACCCGCGGCAGGCGCGTCGGCGTGCCATCGCTCATCGGCACACCGAATCGCCGGCAGAATACGCCGAACACCGCGGTTTCGCTGGCAATTCGCATGTCTGCCCAAAGAGCGACGCCCAATCCTCCCGCAACGGCATACCCTTCGACGGCAGCGATGACCGGTTTGGCGGGCGGGTTCGCCAGCGGTCCGTCGGCACCTGCCCATGGGCGATACACGGCTCCCTTGGCCGCCATCTCCGAAAGGTCTGCGCCAGCGCAGAACGTATCGCCGGCTCCGGTCAGCACTGCGGCCCTAACATCCTGGTCGATGACCAGGCGGTGGGCCGCGTCGGCAAATGCTTCAGCCGCCGCCAGATCGAGTGCGTTGCGAAAGTCGGGGCGATTGATGGTGATGATCGCGACGGAGCCGTCTCGCTCGTAGGTTACGCTGGGCATCTCATCGACCTTGCGCCTCCTTGCGCTGATGGGCAGTGAGCGAGACAATGCCAGGAAATCTTCACGCTAGGAATGGCATCAATGTTTCATACAATTATCTGCGACATGCTCGCGATTCGCTACCCCATCCTGATGGGAGCGATGCAGGGTGCCGGCAAGCCCCGTCTCGTGGCGGCAGTCAGCGAGGCCGGTGGCCTCGGCGTCTTGCCGACTTTTGGCGAGACCGAGGCGGACCTGCTGCGCCAGATCGACGAGACCCGGGCCCTGACCGACAAGCCATTTGGCGTAAATATCACGCCCGTTGGCCGCGCCTTCACCGAAAAGCGTGCGCAAATCTGCATCGACCAGAAGATTCCCGTGGTGACGACGGGCCTGGGCGATCCCGGGCCGGACGCGGTCGGCGCCATGCGCGCGGTCGGCATCAAGGTCATCCCCGTCGTGCCCACGGTCCGCCACGCCTTGCGGGTCGAAGCGGAGGGGGCCGACGCCATCGTCGCCTCCGGCACCGAGGCTGGCGGCCATGTCGGTCACATCTCCACCATGCCGCTGGTGCCGCAGGTGGTCGATGCCGTGAAGGTGCCGGTGATCGCCGCCGGCGGTATCGGCGACGGTAGAGGCTTTCTCGCAGCCTTGGCGTTAGGTGCCGTCGGCGTGCAACTCGGGACCCGCCTCATCTGCACGCCGGAGGCCGATGGCGGCCAATGGTACAAGCGGATGATCCTGGAGACCGACGAGGAAGGCACGATCATCACCAAAAGCCTGACCGGCAAAACCACCCGCGCTTTCGCCACGGCGGAGGTTCGCGCCTATGAGGCTGCTCGCCTGTCCGGGGCCACTGCCGCCGACCTCAAGCCCTACGAACGCGCCGTGCGCCAGGGCCGCAAGCAGGGCGATTCTTATGACGGCAGCCGGCAGGCAGTAGTCGGCCAGGTCTGCGGGATGCTGAAGGCGGAGAGCAGCATCAAGCCGGCAGCGCAGGTCATTGAAGAAATGATCGTCGAGGCGGCTGATTTGGCGCGGAAGACAATGGCCCTGATATAGCGCACAGCGGCTTGCCAAGGCCGGCTGACCGCCGTAGCTTTGCAGTCAGCTTTTTGCACAAAAAGATGCCCCACCTACGAGGATGCACTCATGGATTTCGAACTTTCAGACGAGCAACGCCAACTGCAGGACAGCGTCGCCAGGTTCGTCCAGACCAATTATAGCTTCGAACAACGCCGCGCCCTGGTGGCGACCGATGCCGGCTTCTCCGAGAACAACTGGAAGCAGTTCGCCGAGTTAGGCTGGCTCGCGCTCTCCCTGCCGGAGGAATACGGCGGCATCGGTCTCGGCCCGGTCGAGACGATGATCGTGATGGAAGAATTCGGCAAAGGCTTGGTAACGGAGCCCTACATGGCCACCGTCATCATGGGTGCCGGCGCCATCGTGCATGGCGGCTCCGACGAACAGAAGAAATCACTGCTGCCACAGGTGGCAGAAGGCAAACTGAAACTGGCCTTTGGCTTTGCCGAACGCCAGTCGCGCTACAATCTGTCGGATGTGGAGACGACGGCCCAACCGATCCGCGACGGCTCGTTTAAGCTGAACGGTATGAAGGGCGTCGTGTTCGGGGCACCTGCTGCCGACAAGATCATTGTTTCCGCCCGCACCTCTGGTAATTCGCGGGATGCCGACGGTATCTCTCTGTTCATCGTCGATAAGGACCAGGCCGGTGTTTCGGTTCGCGGTTATCCAACTGCCGACGGTCTGCGCGCCGGCGAGGTGACGCTGGAGAATGTCGAGGTCGGCCAGAGCGCCATGCTAGGCGCGATGGGCAAAGCTCTGCCAGTGATCGAAAAAGTGATCGATCACGCCATTGCCGCCATCGCAGCGGAGGCGACAGGCGCCATGAGCCACCTGAACGACATGACGCTGGAATACATCAAAACCCGTGAGCAGTTCGGCCAGCCAATTGGCAAATTCCAGGTGTTGCAACATCGCATGGTCGATATGTTCATCGCGCACGAGGAAGCCAAATCGATGGCGATGATGGCGGCGATGCGGGTCGATGAGGAAGACGAGGCCGAGCGCAAGAAAGCCATGTCCGCGGCCAAGGTACAGATCGGCAAGTCCGGCCGCTATGTCGGCCAGCAGGCGATCCAGTTGCACGGCGGCATCGGCATGACCGACGAGTATGCGGCGGGTCACTACTTCAAACGCCTCACCATGGTCGACCGCTCATTCGGCGATGTCGACTTCCACCTGAAGCGATTCAGCGACCTGTCGTAGTCATCTGCGACGGCAAGCTTGCGGCAGAGCGGCGTCCAATCGGGCATCGTTTCCGTATGGTGAGGTAGCCATCAATGGAGGCTGCCGTGATCACTGAACGCTTCTACGCCGAATTGCCCTCGACAAGCGACTTTGCTGCCGTCGCCGAGTTGGAAGCCTATGTGCCGGTTCCGGACGACTGGAGCGTACTACACTCCGATGTGGTGGATTCGACCGGGGCCATCGCGTCCGGACGTTATAAGGACGTCAATCTGGTCGGTGCCGCCGGCATCACCGCCGTGTTGAACGCCGCACCGGGGCTGGCAATTCCCTATGTCTTTGGCGGCGACGGCGCGTCGCTGCTGGTGCCACCAACAGCCGTCAACGCGGGCCGCGATGCCTTGCTGGCGCTGGCCGGGCTGGCCAAGACCCGGTTCGGACTGGAGTTGCGGGTGGCAGCCCTCGCCCTTTCCGAGATCCGGTCGCGCGGGTCTGACATTGCCGTCCGCAAGCTGGAACTCAGCCCCGGCAACAACCTTGCGCTGTTCTCCGGCGGCGGACTGGAGTTGGTGGACCGGCTGGTGAAAGCGCCCGGTGCCGACAACCCATTCCGGCTCGACGCTGCCAATGCAGAGGCAGACCCCGACCTCAACGGGCTGTCGTGCCGGTGGGAGCCGTTGCGCGCCAGCAACGGTGTCAGTCTGGTCCTGATGCTGCGCGCCAGTTCGCCGGAGCCCTCCGCGCAAGCCAACGTCCTGCGCCAGAGTTTAGCTACGATCCAGGGCATTCTGCAGGCCGATGCCCAAAGTGCAGCCCCGGTTCGACCGGAAACCATTCGGTTCCGCTGGCCGCCCCGCACTTTGTGGGCGGAGGCAAAAGCGACGGCTGGCAGCCGGTCGCCCTGGCGGCAGTATTTGTCGCTATTATTAGAGACCATGTTCCAAGGAATAGCCGAAGTCTTCCAACGGAAAGTCGGGCCCTACGATCCACCTGCCTATGCCAACGAATTGCGCGCCAACACCGATTTTCGCAAGTATGACGGCTTGTTACGCCTCGTGCTGGACGTGACACCTCAGCAGGCGGACGCCATCGAAGCCTATCTGGCCTCCAACTACCAGGCAGGCACGCTGGTTTATGGCACACACCGCGCCGACTCAGCGCTGATGACATGTCTGGTATTCAGCCTGGAGGCGGGTCAACATGTGCACTTCATCGACGGTGCCGACGGCGGCTTCGCTCTGGCGGCGCAGGCGTTCAAGGCACGATTGACCGACAATGGATAAGGACGCGCCAAGCCCATGCAGAACAGCAACCATCGGCTCCTGCTGAAATCCCGGCCCGACGGAATCGCCGGACCGGAGCATTTCCAGAAGGACGTGCAACCGGTGCAGATGCCGGGACCCGGCGAATTGCTGCTGGAGAGCGTCTACATCTCCATCGATCCGGCCATGCGGGTCTGGATTTCGGAGAATCCGGGCTATGTGCCGCCGGTCGAGATCGGCACGCCGATGCGGGCGGGCGGCATTGGCCGGGTGCTCGTGTCTGAGGACCCGGGTTTTCAGCCCGGCGATTTCGTCAACGCCCGCCTCGGCTGGCAGACGCATCCGACGGTCAAAGCCGCCGACACCCAGAAACTCGACCTTTCCGTCGGCAGCCCAAAGGACTGGATCGGGCCGCTGGGAACGACGGCGCTAACCGCCTATTTCGGCCTGTTTGATGTGGGCGCAGCGAAAGCGGGTGAGACCGTGTTGATCTCCGCTGCTGCCGGCGGCGTCGGCCAGATGGTGGCGCAAATGGCCAAGATCAAAGGCTGCCGCGTCGTCGGCATCGCCGGCGGGCCGGAGAAATGCCGCTACCTGACCGAGACGCTCGGGATCGACGCCGCCATCGACTACAAGGCCGGAAAGTTGGTCAACGCCTACAAGGCTGCGATGCCGGAAGGCTGCGACGTGTTCTTCGACAATGTCGGCGGCGAGCAGCTTGATTTGGCTCTCGGCGCACTGCGTGAGCGGGGGCGGGTGGCGATCTGCGGCCGCATCTCGCAGACCGCCGCGACAGAACTCTATGGCGTGAAGAATCTGGGCATGCTGATCGGCAAGCGGGCGCGCATCGAAGGCTTCATCGTGTTCGACTTCAACGCGCGCTACCCGGAAGCCCGCGCCTGGATCGCAGAACAGCTCAAGGCCGGTAAGATCCAGCAGCGGATGCATGTGCTGGAGGGGCTGAGCAAAGCACCGGAAGGGCTGGGCATGCTGTTCCGCGGCGAGAACCAGGGCAAGCTGCTGGTGCAGGTCGCGCCGGAATAGGCTCAGCCGCCGCGGACGTACCGCTTGGTCAGAATGCGCACGCGATCCTTAAAAGCCGGACGTACCTTCAGGGTCCAAGGCGTTTCGACCGCTTTCTTCCAGGCGTCGGTCTTCGTTACATCCGGCGATTCCAGGTGATAGATCGCCAGATATCGGTGGGTGGTGGTTGCGCCTACCGGGGCCACATAGCGGCGGGCGGCCAGGGTGCCGGGCACGGCGGCGAGGGCTGGCAAGTGCTCCTCGTCATACCATTTATTGAACTCCGCTTCGCCGTCCGCCGTGACGTTCATAGCGTTCAGCAGCAATCCACCCGCCCCCTCCGGTGCTGCTAGATCGCCAGGCAGCGTTTGAAGGCCTTCAAAACGTACCAACCGGCGGCACATAGACGTCACCCGCTTCGACCAGGGCGAAAGGTTTTCGTAGGCGATCGCTTTATACGGGTCGCTACGCAAGACATCGACCGTGTCCAAATCGTAGGTAGCGACGGCGAATGTCGGCTCCTCGACGCTCAGCCAGCGCTCGCATAGTCCGAAGCCAGGCACCGCCTGCCGCTCCGGGATGTGTTCAAGGTCGTACCAGTCGTGGAACTCGTCGGCGTGGGCGTTGGCGAAGTCGAAACCGACGGCGAGAATGCCGTTGCTCATGAGCGTATCCTCCATCGTATTGTTGGCGACAGCCTAAACCGGCGTCACCCGGCAGAGTAGCGATTTCAGGTTCGTTTGATCCGAAATCGGGCAGCGTTGCATCTTGTCGGTCAGATAATTCACTGGTTTCCAGGGGTGGTAAGGCTGTTTCTCGCCCCAGCCAATGGGAACAAACACCGAGGTTTTGCGGATACCGTTGTAGATCCAGGCTCGCGCCTCGGTCTCGCCGTGCGCCGTTTCCACCTTAACCCGCTGGCCATCGCTAACGCCCAACCGCGACGCGGTTTCCGGATGCATCTGGCAATAGAGGTCCGGCCACATCTCCTGCGCCTGCCAGGAATTGTGGGTCCAGGAGTGGAAGTGCGGCGCCGGCGGCCTGCCGCTTACCAGTTCCAGCGTGAAGCCCCGGTCTCGCAGCGCCGCGCCCGGCGGCGCGTTCTCGCCGCTGATAATCCGGCCGCGGGAGGCGAGGACGGCGTTGTTGTAGAATGGGTTCGGAATACCGTCCGCCGCGTCGTCGTCCAGCAGTTCGATATACGGCAGGTCGATCAGGCCCTCGCGCTCGCCATAGAATTCGGGCAGAGCGGAGAGGCCGAAGGCCGCAAACTTCGCCTCTTGCTCATCCGTATAGAATTCCAGCTTGCCGGACGGCGTCTTGAAGCGGTGGCCTTCTGGCGCGCCCGGCGCGGTGGTGCCTTCCAGATAGAGTGTCTCGATTTCCGGGGTGTCCTCCGTCGCCACCGGGAAACGCACCCAGCGGTAGGGGCGGGAGTGCAAACGTTTCTGGGTGATGCCGCGCGCCTGGTCGTTCTGGATCATCGCCTCGTCCCAAAAGCGGGACGAGTCCTTCCACTCCTCGCGCATGACGTCGCCGAAGCCGAAGCGCTTGCCCAGTTCGATCCAGATCCAGCCGTCCGGCTTGGCCTCGCCCGGCGGCTCGATCATTTTGTCGATCCAGACGACCCGGCGGTCCTCGCAGGCACGGCCGATTTCACCCTTTTCGATGCCGGTCGCGACGGGCAGCACATAGTCGGCAAAGGCGCTGGTCTCGTTCTGGAACAGATCGATGTGCACCAGCAGGTCGAGCGCGGAGAGCGCCTCGCGCGTGCGTTCCTGGCCGGGCCAGAGCGCCATCGGGTTGTTGTTGGCGATCAAAGCCTTCATCGGATAGGGCCGGCCGGAGATCATCGCCTCGGTCCAGCCGGTCGGGCTGGTGCGGATGCGGGGCTTGTTGAGCTTTGGCCGGCGCTCCGGCGGCGCATTCGCCTCGGCTGGGCTGGAGGCGCTCATGTTGAAATAAGCACCGCCGGGCCGGCCCCAATTGCCGGTGATGGCGGCAACGAACATGATGGCGCGGTTGGTCTGCACGCTGTTGGTGTGCTGGTTCAGGCCGCGGGAGCCAAAAATCATACAGCCATCAGCATGGGCGATTTCCTCTGCCAGCGCGCGGATGTCGGCGGCGGAGAGGTCGGTGATCTTGGCGGCCCAATCGGGCGAATACCCCTTTTGGAACAGAAAATCGCGCCACTCGCGCCAGCCGACAACCCACTCGCGGCAGAAATTCTGGTCGTGCAGGCTGGCCTCGAAAATGTGGTAGGCCAGTGCCAGGAACAGGGCCATGTCACCGCCAGGTCGGATCGGCAGGTGCCAGTTTGCCTTGCTGGCCGTCACGGTCTGGCGCGGATCGACGACGATCATGCGCGCACCGTTCTCCAGCCGCCAGCCGTTGACCATGCCGAAGTGAACCGGCCGCGTTTCCGCCTGATTGTCGCCGATATAGACATAGAGTTGGGCGGAGCCGATATCGCCCGGCGTATAGGAATTGCCGCTGCCGCCGTTGCCCTGCACCAAACCATAGGCAATGTTCTTGCCAGACGAGCAGTAGGGCTCCGTCGTCTCGAAGTTGGGCGTGCCGAACATCTGGTAGAACATTCGGATATAGCCCTTGTTCGCCAGCGTCCCCGTGCGGGTGCCAGCGAAAATGCCCAGCGCCTCCGCCCCGTGCTCCTCGCGAACCACCTTGATCTTGTCGGCGATCTCGTCGAGCGCCTGCTGCCACGAAATCGGTTCGAACAGGCCTTCACCGCGTTTGCCGACGCGCTTTAGCGGCTGAGTCAGGCGCTTTTTGCTGGTGTACATTTGCAGCGAGAGTTGTGACTTCGGACAAACCCGGCCTTGCAGCATCGGGTCTTCGTCATTGCCGGTGATCTTCACCAGCTTGTCGCCCTTGAAGTGGAATTTGGTGGTGCAGGCATTGAAGCAGATGTTGCAGCCGCCGGGTTCTACCCGGTCCGCCTTCCGTTCCTCGCGCGTAGTTTTATAGGGGAAGGTGGAGGGCTCGGTCGGGAATTCGCCCGAGTCGGTGATGATCGGCATGGCACGGTCTTTGGTCGAGAACGCCTGCGCCTCACCAATCAGCCGGTCGAGGTAGATCGTCGCCGGTTCCAGCAGCCAAGGGTCGTTGTCGACCAGCTTGCGGCCATCGGATTCGGCTTGGGCCAGCAGGTCGTCCCGCTCGCCAAAGTGAATGGCCTTGGTCGGGCAGACGCTGGCGCAGGCGGTGGTGGGCTCCGCGCCAATGGCGGTTTCCTCCGCCCGGCGCTCGCTACACAAATCGCATTTGACGGCGTGGTGGCCGCCGGCGTCATAGCCCATCGCGCCATAGGGACAGGCGGCAACGCACTCGCCGCAGCCGACGCAGCGGTCTTCCAGCACCTGAACCACGCCGGTGACCGGGTCCTTGGTAATCGCCTTTGGCTCGACCGGGCAGGCACGCAGACAGGCGGGCCGGTCGCAATGCTGGCAAGCCATGGTGAGGAAATCGAGCGCTGGCCGGCCCGGATCGGTCATCGCATCCGCGTCGCCCAGCCAGAGCACACGGTTGCGTCGCTCACCCGCGCCCAAGCCGTGCTCGGTCTTGCAGGCAACTTCACACGACTTGCAGCCGGTGCAGCGTTCCAGGTCGATCATCAATGCGAGGCGGTTGCTCATCGGCTTGTCCTGGCCTGGTTGGCTGCGGGTATGGTCGGATGACGGAACGGCATTTGCCGACCCGGGTCAAGGCATAGCCCAGAGGCCGCCAATCGTCGCCGGGTCGGCGCGCGCCTCGAGATTCAGCAGGAACTTCTTGGTCTCCAGCCCACCGCCGAAACCGGTCAGCGAGCCATTCGCGCCGATCACCCGATGGCACGGCACAATGATCGGGAGCGGGTTAGCGCCGTTGGCGGCACCCACCGCCCGGGTCGCCTTTGGCCGGCCGATCGCCTGCGCGATATCGGCATAGGTGCGGATTTCTCCGTACGGGATGGTCGAGAGCGCCTGCCAAACGTCTCTCTGAAATGCAGTCCCTTGCGCCCGCAACGGCAGATCGAAATCCCGCAGGCTGCCATCGAAATAGGCGCACAACTGGGCTTTGACCTCGGCAAAGGGCTCGTCGGAGTGAACCCATGCCGGATCTGGCTGCATGGCGCGTTTGCCGGTCGGGAAGCTGACATAGACCAGCGCCGCGTCGTCGCCCGCCAGGAGGACCGGGCCAATGGGCGTCGGCAGATGGGTGTAGAACAGGGGCGGTTCTTGCCGTCGCGCGTACCCAACCACGGCTTAAAAATTCCAGTCGGCAAGATGCCACCAATAGATCTCGCCACCCTCGGCCACATAGCCGGCGAACAAAGTCACCACCAAGATATGGCCGATCAAGCCGGCGACGAAGCCCCAGGCCAACAGCCGGTGCGCCAACCGCCAGTAACGATGGGTCGGGCTCAGCACCGCATCCGCGCCGACCAAGGCCTGTTCCGCGCTGCACAGGCGCTGATACTGCATGGCGCGAAACGGCGAGGTCAGCCAGTGCCGGAGTTGCAGTGAAAACGTGCCTTCCGCCGCCGACCTATCCAGCTTTGCCAGAACCGCGCGCTTCTCGGCAATCAGCCGACGAAACCGCTCCTTCACCGCCGGATTGGGGGCGATGAACGCGGCGTGCTTACGCCCGAACGTTCCGGCCATCTGCTTTGCCCCACGGGTGCGCGACCAGACGCCGAGCGCAACCAAAGCGGCGAGCAGGACCAACAACAAGGTCGGGAATTGCCAGATGCTGAAGCCCCAATGCACCAGCACCAGCGCCAGGCCAAGGCTGGCAAGCCCGACATGGGCGTGGAACCCCGCCTTGCCCGGACGTCCAAAGCGTTTTGCCAGCACCGCCGCAAACGAGCCGACCAGCAGGATCGCGCCGATAATCGCAACCGACTGCAGCAGAGCACTGCCCGGCCGGGCCCAGTCGTCGGACGAAATCCCGACAATGGCGGCAAGAACGACGCCCAGAACGGTCGTCGAAGCGACCATCCGGAACAGCGTCGCGTTGTTCAGGTCCTGCGGCGTGCGGCTCACGGCGCGCTCATACAGGGCGGTCGCCCTTTAGCGTGACGCGGCGCATCAGCCGGCGTTGGCCTTGATAGTCGTTGAGCGCGGCATGCTGGGTGACGCGGTTGTCCCAGACGGTTACCCGCCCCGGCTGCCAGCGGACGCGGCAGGTGAACTCCGGCCGGGTGATGTGCTCCGACAGAAAGGCGATCAGCGGCTTGCTTTCGTCCTCGGTCATGTCAACGAACCGGCGGGTGTGGGCACGATTGACATAGAGGCCCTTTTCGCCTGTTTCCGGGTGCGTGCGGACGATGGGATGCTCGGAAACATAGGACTCGGCTTCGGCGACATTGTTCTTGGCCATGCCGTCGAGCTTGGCCATCGCCGCCGCCCGGCTGCCACCATACAGGGCGTTCGAATCGTTGACGCCCTTCAGGCCGTCCAGCGTCGCCCTCATCGCATCCGACAGTGCGTTGTTGTAGGCCGCGACCGTGTTGGCGAACAGCGTGTCGCCGCCGCTCGCCGGCACCTCTACCGCATGCAACAAGGTGCCCAACGCCGGTTCCGGCAGATAGGTCGTGTCCGAATGCCAACCGCCGCCGAAATTTACCTTGTCGGTCTCGGTCTTCAGAATCTCTATGACCTCAGGGTAGCCGTCCACGCCCTTGATAAAGGGGTAGATGTCAGGCTCGCCAAACACCCGCGCCGCGCGCAATTGCTGCTCCGGCGAGAGTTCCGGCCCGTCGAACACCAGCACCTTATGCGCCAGAAAGGCGGCATGAATGTCTGCCGCCTCTCGGTTAGAAAGTTCGCCGGATAGGTCGACGCCTGCGATTTGTGCGCCGATGCAGCCGGCGAGAGGTTGGACTTCCATTCAGATCCCTATAGGCCGAGCCGCTCGTTCGCAGCCTCAAATCCACGGACGGAAGCTTGCACGTCCATCTCGCGCTCCGTCAACTCCTCCGGGCACCATTCGCTGCGATGGGCATGGAAGAAATCGCCGCCATAGACATGCAGCGCGCCGCTCAATTTCAAGGTCGGGTTCAACACCGAGTGGATGATGTCCTTGCCCAGCGGAATACAATCGCCGGTCGATAGTGACTTGGCGCCGGCAGCCTCGATCTTGCCGTCGGCGCAATCGGGCAAACGGCGCCAAAACAGGTTGTCCTCGCGACCGCCGTACATGCCGATCACCGCCCACATGTCGTGGTTGTGCGGCATGATATTTTGATGCGGGCCCCATGCCAGATTCAGGATCGTCAGGTCCGGAGCGTGATAGAGGGTCTGTACCCCTGCCCGCTTCGGCTCGCCTAAGGCGGCGAGGACGCTGGCATGATCGGCGACAGCCTCGGCAACGATCTCGTGCACCGACTTATGGGTCGGGTCTTTGATGACGGCCTCGCGGCAATCTGCGATAAACTGGTCTACGTCGAACATGGACGGCCTCCCGTACGGTTTTGACGAAACTGACGCGCACGGCATCGAACGGTTGATCGTATCAGAAAATTTTCCGTTCTGGTACTGGGGTCGAGAAAAAATGACCGAAATTTCTGCAAATTTCTCGAAAATCCCCGCGGTTGGCCTTCCCACCTGGAAAAGCTCGGACCCGGCCAACAAAGTTGGCCTGGCAAAACTGAACAGCGGGATGAGTGGATTGTCTGCCTGAAGACGGCCGAAATATAACCACCTAGTCGCCTGTGATTTTTATTTATACTGCACTTACTCCAAAACCCGAAACTTTTCATGTCTTAGAGTCCGTCCGACATAGGTTTTCGCCATTTCAATAAGTTGCGCATCTGC
>CAXBDI010000065.1:0-21427 GCA_963974445.1 uncultured Alphaproteobacteria bacterium | reverse complement strand
GTTATGGCTCGCCGTCGGATGACACCCGGGCATGTGCGCCTTTTTCAACAGGCTGGTAAGGGCGGTCATTGCAAGCTCGGCAAGGAGTGGGAGGAAGCCCACGAGATTTGTCAGGCGCACGAGGGCGAGCAGCCGTTCGACTGGCTGCATGCCGTGGTGCATCGCATCGAGGGCGACGACTGGAATGCGGGGTATTGGTACCAGCGCGCCGGCAAAGAGCGGCATGACGGGTCGGTTGAGGACGAACTTCAGATGATCCGGGCGGAAATAGACAAGTAGTCCGTCCGGTGATGCCAGCGGTGGCAGGTTTCGGCCTTCCGTTCCCCTCCTCCCCTGGCTTGACCAGGGGTGCATGCCTGAGAGCCGATCACAAAGTGCGGACTATGTGGGGGAACCTCAGGCATGGGTCCCAAATCAAGTTTGGGACGGGGGAGCAAGGCTGCATGAAATGGGGTAGGCCGAGGGCGCGTCTATAGCGCCACCACCTTGCCCGGGTTCATGATGTTGTCGGGGTCGAGGGCCAGCTTGATACGGCGCATGTATTCGTAGGCGTCGCCGGTTTCCTTTTGCAGCGAAGCGATCTTGCCGATGCCGACGCCGTGTTCGCCGGTGCAGGTGCCGCCCATCGCCAGCGCCCGGTCGACCAGGCGTTTGGTGAAGTCGTGGGCCTGTTGCTTTTCTGCCTCCACATCGGGGTCGAGCATGATGCAGCAGTGGAAATTGCCGTCGCCGACATGGCCGCAGATCGGTGCGTAGAGGCCGTTGGCTTCGATGTCTTTCTTGGTCTCCGTGATGCACTCGGTCAGGCGGCTGACGGGGACGGCGACGTCGGTGGCCCAGCCGCGCTTGCCCGGCGTCATGGCGAGGCAGGCGTAGTAGGCGTCATGGCGGGCTTGCCAGAGCTTGGCCCGCTCCTCCTCCCGCGTCGCCCAGGCGAACTGGCTGCCGCCGAGGTCTTCGGCGATGGCCTGGGCGGCCTCCGCCTGTTCCTTGACGCTGGCCTCGGAGCCGTGAAATTCGAAGAACAGGGTATTCTTGTCCGCAGACAGGCCCTCCAGCTTGGAGTAGGCGATGCAGGCGGCGGTCTGGACGTCGTCCAGCAACTCCATGCGCGCGACCGGGATGCCGTATTGCAGCACGCCGACGGTGGTGTCGACGGCGCTTTGCAGGTCGTCGAACTGGCAGATCGCGGCGGCCATCGCCTCCGGAATGCCGTAGAGGCGCAACTGTACCTCGGTAATGATGCCGAGGGTGCCTTCGGAGCCGACATAGAGGTGGGTGAGATCGTAGCCGGCAGACGTCTTGCGCGAGCGGCCGCCGGTCTTGATCACGTTGCCCTCCGGCGTGACCACGGTCAGGCCAATGACGTTCTCCTTGATCGTGCCATAGCGCACGGCGTTAGTGCCACTGGCGCTGGTCGCCGCCATGCCTCCCAGCGAGGCGTTGGCGCCGGGATCGACTGGAAACATCAGGCCGGTGTCGCGGATATGCTCGTTCAGCGCCTTGCGGGTGACGCCCGCCTGCACGCGGCAGTCGAAGTCTGGGCCGTTGACCTGTAACACCTCATCCATGCCGGAGAGGTCGATGGTAATGCCGCCATACGGTGCGGTCACGTGCCCCTCCAGCGAGGTGCCGGTGCCCCAGGCGATGACAGGGACCTTGTGCTGGGCGCAGATCTTGACGACGGCGGCGACCTCTTCGGTGGATTGGACGAAGGCGACGGCGTCCGGGGCTGCCGGGGTAAAATAGTCCTCACCGCGGGCGTGCTGGTCGCGCACCGCCATGCTGGTCGAAAGCCGGTCGCCGAGCAACGCCTTGACCTGTTCGATGGCCAGCGCGGCGCCGGTGTCGTTGCGCAGATAGGGCGTGGTGCTGTCGGGCATGGCGGTTGGTCCTCAATATCGTCTGAGGCGCAAGTCATACCGCAGGCTTGGTGTGAGCGAAAGCCTCCGCCCGGGCGGGCAGGATGCTCGGGGTCAGACAGAACGACCCGGATCGTGTGGCGCTGCTGGACAGGCGGGCTCTGCCGACCTAGCATTTTGCCTCTAACAGCAGTGATGCATTCAGAAGGAAACGGACAATCATGGGTATGCTCGACGGAAAAGTTGCGATCATTACCGGCGGCGGCCGCGGCGTCGGCTCCGAAATTGCCAAGCATATGGCGAAAGCCGGCGCGAAAATTCTGGTCAACGATCCGGGTGTCGGCGGCGGCGGCGAGGGCGGTGGCGACACCACGCCGGCTCAGGACATCGTCAACCAGATCAAGGCCGCCGGTGGCGAGGCCGCGGCGAATTTCGGCTCTGTCACCAGCTATGAGGATTGCCTCGGCATGGTCGAGCAGGCGCGGGATGAGTTGGGCGGCTGCCACATCGTCTGCAACCCAGCCGGCATTCTGCGCGACCGCATGTTCCACAAGATGGACCCGCAGGACTGGCGCGATGTGATCGAGGTCCACCTGAACGGCCACTTCAACATCAACCGCGCCGCCATCAACCTGTTCCGCGATCAGGAATACGGGCGGATGATCATGGTGTCGTCGACGTCGGGCGTGCTGGGCAATATCGGCCAGGCGAACTACGGTGCCGCCAAGATGGGCATCATCGCGCTCTGCAAGATCGTGGCGATGGAGAACGGCAACAAGGGCATCACCGCCAACGCCTTGCTGCCCAGCGCCGACACGCGCATGACCCGCAGCGTGCCGACGCCGAAGGATCCGAAAGCCGCCGCCATCCGCGACGAGCGACTGAACCGCTCCCGCGCCGACGCTATTGCACCGCTGGCGGTGTTCCTGGCCAGCGAGGGCGCCAGCTATGTCAATGGTCAGGTGTTCCACCAGCGTGCGGCAGAGCTGACGGTCTACGGCGCGATGCAGCCGGTGCGCATGGTACACCGCGAGGGCGGCTGGACGCCGGAGACCATCGCCGAAGTCGCGATGCCCAGCCTCGCCAACGGCTTCCCGAAACTGGGCGACAGCCGCAACATGCATGCGGGCATGCCGATGATTTGAGGCTGGGCGGCTGGTTGGCTCTAGCCCTGGATTTCCCCATACCCTTTCCCTGAACGCGTTTCAGGGTCCATGCCTGAGAGGCGACCACACGATCCGAACTCTGATCGAAGTTCTCAGGCATGGGTCCCAGATCAAGTCTGGGACAAGGGGGGTGATCGGCGCAAATCTCGCTCCTGCCAGATGGCGCCATTGCGAAGCGTAGCTGAAGCAATCCATCGACTGCGGCTTGGTGCGTTGCCGATGGATTGCCGCGCCGCCCAAGGCGGCTCGCAATGACGCCGAAGGTGGAAATTTGGTGCCTTATGCTACCCGCGAAGGTGTAGACCTTTGCTTTGCCTTAGGGCGCTGCAAAGGTGTGTTGTCGGATTAACCGGCGCAAAGTATTGCGTGTCCGAATTGACGCCCTTACGTTCAGTTGTGGCGGTTCCGAAACCAAAGCCGGTGACGGGATGTTTCGGCGAACAACCGGAGATAGAACGATGAATGATCCCATTGCGCTTAAGCATGCTGGTACGGCAGCAGTCGAGGCCGGCGGAAAACTCTATGTGCCGCCGTTGGAACTCACGAAAGGGCAGCCGGCGCCTGTGGCGGCGAATGGCGGTCTCTCCTACGCTTCGTTCGACCGGGGCGGCGACGCCGGGACTGGCGCCGCAACGGCAGCCGCGCTGAAGCAAGTTGCCGAGGGCAAGGGCCGGGACATCTCTTGCATGCTGGAGGCCGCGCCGCCCGGACCGATCAAGACCCAATGGGGCATCGGTTTTCGCGAATACGGCGAGTGCGTGGCCTATATCCGCGCGCAAGGCATGACCGCGCCCGAGGGCGGCGTCGTGCTGCCGCTGCGCTATTCCATCAACGAGAGCCCGTCCTATTCCATCGTGCCGTCGAATACGCTCTGGCGCGACCCGGCGCGCAAGGCCGAAGCCGAAGCGCTGGCCAAGGAAGAGAAAGACAACCGCAATCGCGCCCTTTACTTTCCGCAGGTGCTGCGCGACGCCAGGCGGATCGGTGAATATTATCCCGGTCTGCGCGCCGACAGCCCGGAATGCATGGACAAGCTGGGCGTATCGCTGGCGCACCTCGAGTCCGAGTGCCAGAACTTCTATGATGCGCACGAGGTCGAGCGGGTGTTCTATCCGGAGATGGAGAAGCTGCTGCTCGACTTCTTCCCGGGCGCGACGGATGCTTTGGTCTATAATCACGATGTGTTCGACAAGCAGTACAAGGGCGACCGGACCGAGGATCAGGACAACAAGAACCCAGGCGTGAACGAGAATTACGTCAACATGGTGCACAACGACCTGAACGACAATTCCGGTCGGGTGCGGGTGCGTGAACTGCTGCTGAACAACCTGCGCAATTTTGGTCGCGAGCAGCACTACACCGAGGCGGAGGCGGACGCGAAAATGTCCCGCCGCTTTATGTCGATCAATCTGGCAAAGCCGATGGAGACGGTGCAGCAGTGGCCGTTCGTGCTCTGCGCCTGGCCGTCTTTTGCCGACCAATCCTACATCACCAATTACCGCGTGTACGATGACCGCGTTGGCGAGACCACGCGCTTCACCCACCGGGCCGATCACGAGTGGTACTGGTTCCCGCAGCAGACCTCGACCGAGGTCTCCATGCTGAAATGCTATGACTCGGTGACGGACGGGTCGGTCTCGCGCTGGTCGTTCCACTCCGCCTGCTACGACTGGACCGCGCCGGAGGGCGCGCCGTTCCGCAAAAACGTGGTGGTGCGGGCGTTCGTGTTCTTTTGAGGGCGAGTCTCGACCGCTGACGCCATCGCCACTAGTCTTCTCTGCGAAAGCGTAATCGCCATGAGGAGACATGTCCGCCATGAAGCTCGGCATTTTCTACGAACACCAAGTGCCCCGCCCCTGGGACGACCGGTCGGAGCACCGGGTCTTTCCTGAGGCGCTGGAGCAGATCGAGGTCGCCGACCGCATCGGCCTCGATCATGTCTGGGAGGTGGAGCATCACTTTCTGGAGGAATATTCGCACTCGTCCGCGCCGGAGGTGTTTCTGGCGGCGGCGAGCCAGCGCACCAAGAATATTCGCCTCGGCCACGGCATCAACCTGACATCGCCCCTCTACAACCATCCGGCGCGGGTGGCGGAGAGGGTGGCGACGCTGGACCTGCTCTCCAACGGCCGGGTTGATTGGGGCACGGGCGAGAGCGCGACGCTGATGGAGATGGAAGGCTTCAACATCGTGCCGGAGGAAAAGCACGCCCAGTGGAAAGAGGGGGCGGAGCAGGCGGCGAACATGATGGTGATGCAGCCCTATCCAGGCTTTCAGGGCCAGTATTTCAGCATGCCGGCGCGCAACGTGTTGCCGAAGCCGATGCAGAAGCCGCACCCGCCGCTGTGGCTGGCGTGCTCCCGCCGCGAATCGATCCTGCGGGCGGCGCGCAATGGCATGGGCGCGCTGATCTTCGGCTTTGTCGAGCCGGCGCAGGCCAAGGAGTGGGTGCGCGACTACTACGCCATCATCAAGTCGGAGGAGTGCGTGCCGCTCGGCCACACGGTCACCCCGAACCTGGCGGCGGTCAGCGGGTTTTCGCTGCACGAGGACGAAGCGGAGGCGGCGCGGCGCGGCCTGCCGGGCTTCCGCTATTTCGGCTATTCGCTGGCCCACTACGCGAATTTCGGCGAGCACATACCGACGGTGACCGGTGTCGCCCAGATGTTCGACGAAGTGCAAGACTCGCTGCCGGACAATGCCGGCCGCGGCGGCATCGGCACGCCGGATCAGGTGGAGGCGCATCTGCGCGCCTATGAGGAGATCGGGCTGGACCAGATGATCTTTGTGCAGCAGGTCGGCCGCAACCAGCATGAGCATATCTGCGAAACGCTGGAACTGTTCGGCGACACTCTGCTGCCCGCCTTCAAGGAGCGGGAGGAGAAGCGGCAGAAGGCGAAGATGGCGGAACTGGCGCCCTATATCGAGGCTGCGCTGGCGCGCAAAGAGCGGATGCCGGAGCCGCCGCGTGATCAGATTCCCTCGGTGAAGGCGGCCGGCAAGCGGCGGATCGAGTCCGGTGAGGTCGACCCCTCCGGCGGCGCGTTCGTCGATAAGACCCGCGGCGGCGCTATCCCGATCCCGCACGCCGATCCGAGGGCGGCGAAGCGCATTTAAATGTGAAGCTCGGAGGTTTTGGTGTCTCGCCCTGAGTGGGGCCTGGGCGCGTGTCGGGGGGGGGCAGGCAGCGGATGCGGCGACCCTTCGATACGCGCTCTGACGAGCGCTACTCAGGGTGAGAGGAGGGGTGAGTTGTTCAGACGACTCGGACCCGACACAAAATCTCACCCTGAGTAGGGCCGGAGGCCCGTATCGAAGGGGCCGGCCAGAGCCGAATGAACTTTTTGGGGCGAGGAACAGGAGCCGGCGGTGGCACACAGTCTTCAACAGAGGGCGAGAGGCTTGGACAGTCTCATTGGGCCGGCGCTGATGCTTTGCCTGCCGCTGCTGGTGGCGGGCCTGCTGCTGCCGAGCCTGCATTTCCGAAACCTGTGGGTGCTGAACCAGGAGTATTCGCTGTGGTCGGCGACGTGGACCTTCTGGGACAAGCGGCACTACAGCCTGTTCGCGCTGCTGTTCGGCTTTACCGTGGTGATGCCGTTGCTGAAGGCGCTGGCGGGCCTTTGGGTGTTTTACGTAGCCGATGTCGAAAGCCTGCCGGCGAAACGCTGGTTGCATCCGCTTTCGGCCATCGCGAAATGGTCGATGCTGGACGTGTTTGTGGTTGCGGTCGTGGTGCTGGCGCTGGAGGGCTCACTGCTGACGGCGACGAGCCTTGGGCTAGGCATCGCTTTGTTTGCCGCCGCGGTCGTGCTATCCGGTTGGGCTTACGGGCGGCTGGCGCGGTTGGCCCTGCAAGTGACTATGCAAGAAGAGAGAATCCCAGATGCATGACCTGGTCCTGAAAGGCGGTCGCGTTGTCGATCCCGCCCAGAATATCGACCGTGTGACCGATGTCGCCTTCGCCGATGGCAAGGTTGCCGCCATTGGCGACGGCTTGCAGGGGCGCAGCGTACGCGATTGCAGCGGCAAGATCGTGACGCCAGGCCTGATCGATCTGCACACCCATGTCTATGCCGGCCATAGCTCCATCGGCATCGAGCCGGACCCCTATGCCTTGGCGACGGCGTGCACGACGCTGGTCGATGCGGGAACCGCCGGGCCGGCGAATTTCGATGGCTATCGCCGCCATATTGTCGAGCCGGCGGATGTGAACATCGTCAGCTATATCAACATCTCGTTCGCGGGCATCTTCGCATTCTCCAAGACGGTGATGGTCGGCGAGTGCGAAGACTTCCGGCTGTTACACTCGGAATCTTGTCTGGAGGCCATTGGCCGCCACCGCGATATCATCTGCGGCGTCAAGGTCCGCATCGGCATGACGGCGAGCGGCGGCAGGGGCGCCGCGCCGCTGGATATCGCGCTGGAAGTGGCGGATGCCGCCGGGCTGCCGGTGATGTGCCATTTGGATTATCCGCCGCCGAGCCGCAAGGAGACGCTGGCGCGGCTGCGCAAGGGCGATGTGCTCACCCACTGCTTCCGCCCCTTCCCCGGCGCGCCGGCGCACTATGACGGGCGGGTGCGCGAGGAGGTGCTGGACGCGCGTGAGCGTGGCGTGATCTTCGATGTCGGCCACGGCGGCGGCTCGTTCGGCTGGAAAACGGCGGAGGATATGCTGGCGAACGACTTCAAGCCGGATTGTATCTCCAGCGACGTGCACTCGCTCAGCATCGAGGGGCCGGCGTTCGATCAGCTGGTGACCATGTCGAAATTCCTGCGTCTCGGCATGAGCGATGTCGAGGTGATCAAGGCGTCCACCGTCGGCCCGGCGAACGCCATCAGCCGGCCGGAACTGGGCTCGCTGGTCGTCGGCACGCCGGGCGACGCCAGCGTGTTGAGTGTGGAAGACGGCGACTTTACCCTGCGCGACGTCAAGGGGCTGGAGCGGCAGGCCGGCCAGCACTTCCGCGCCCACGGCATGGTGATGCGCGGCGCCTGGCGCAGCACGCTGCCGCCGATTGCCTGAGACCAACGGCGGGCAATCCCCCTTCCCCGAACGCGATTTGGGAAAGGGGGAGGTTTAATTACTCTACCCGCTGGTTAGCGGCTGCGGCGGATGAAGCCGACCGCCATCAGGCCGCCGGCGATCAGCGCCAGGGTTTGCGGTGCGGAAACAACTTGGCCGCGTATCTGGCCAGACGGGCTGCCGGCCGTGTGCAGATTCAGGTAAAGGCCGCGGCTGGTCAGGTTGCCGAGTTCGGCGGCAAGGGTGGTGCCGTTGCCTTCCGCCAAATCCCAGGCGCTGGTGACAGTGCCGGCTGCGGCGTCGATCATAAGGTCGCCGTTCAGGTCGCTGTTCGGGCCAATGAAGCCGAACACCACGCCGCCGGTGGCGCCGCGTGGGGCGCGGTGGATGTGAAACCCGGTGACGTTGTCACTCGGGTCGGCGGTTTGTGCGCCATCGAGATCGACGCCGTTGAGAGTGACCTCGATCACCAGCCGGTCCATCGCGTCGTTCAGGGTCAGCGTGGCGACGCCGGATGCGCCGAGCGGATTGGCCGGCGTCGGAATTTCCTGCGCTTCGTTCAGGTTGGCTTGAAAAATGGTGACGGCGTTAGCGGCGGTTGCCAGCCCCAGCGTCATTGCCGCGGTCAGGCCCAGGGTCTTCAACAGGTTCATGGAACGTCGCTCCCTCGTGATTGCAACTTGCAGCGCCGAACGGTTCGGCGTGCACAGCCAACAATGTTACAGCGATCAAACGGAAGGAGTTCAGCGATCTCGGCAAAAATGGTTAACCATTCACCGAATTGTGATCGGCCGAGGGCGTCAGCGATGGGTCGGGCCACGGGCCTTTCGAATCCGGCCAGCGGCGGTGCAGCCAGAACCATTCGCCCAGCTGCTCGCGGATGTGCTGCTCGATGATGCCGTTGAGCATGACGGTCGTCGCCTGTACCGCCTCGCGCCGCGCTTTGGCGGAGGCTTCGGCAGGCTCCACCGGGGCTATCCGCTCCGACGTCACGCGGTAGCGCGCCGGGCCGAGGCGCATGACCCGTCCGACGAACAGCGCGGCCTTATAGCGGGCGGCCATTTGCGCCGGGGCCGTGGTTGTCATGGCATCGCGGCCGAAGAACGGGATGGCGGCGCCCTCGTTCAACTTCTGGTCGATCAACATGCCGAGATTGCCGCCGTCCGCCAGCACCTTGCGCACGTCGCGGAAGCCCTCGGCCCCCTTCGGCAGCAGCACCTGCTCCGCCCCGCGCAATTGGCGGAAGAAGTCATCGACCAACGGGTTATTGGCGCGGCGGTAGATCACCGCCTGCGGGAAGCCGTAACGAGCGGCGACGCGGCCGCAAACCTCGAAATTGCTGAGGTGGGCGCCGACGAACAGGATCGCCTGGCCGGCATCTTTGGCGGCCTGCATCTGCGCGACCTGGTCGGCGTCGACGGTCACGCGGCCGCTGGCTATAATGGCGTCGAGGTGCGGCATCTCCGCAAACACCCTGCCGAGATTATCCCACATGGCGCGGACGATGGCTTCATGCTCGCTTGCGCCAAGCTCTGGCAGCGCCAACGCCAGATTGCGCCGGGCGCGGTTCGACACCGGCAGACGCGGGCCCAAGGTGCGCGCCACCCAGCCGCCGAGGTTGGAAGCCTGCACCGGTGACAGCAAGCCCAGCAGACCGAACAGGGTGCGCAGCAATGCGTACTCCAGCGGGTCGATCAGCCAGCGTTGCAGCGCCGTCCGCTTCACGACACGGCCTCCAGCCGGGCGTGCAGCCAGCCGGAAACCGCGGCGGGGTCCTCAAACTGCAATGCAACGGGCAGCGTCTCGACCTCTGCCTGCCAAGTCCGCGGCAGCCGCACATAGTCTTTTTCCGTGGTCACCAGGCTCGCGCCCGTCGGCAAAGCCTGTTTCAGATGCTGCAACTCGGCCTCGCTATAGACGTGGTGGTCTGCGAAGGCATGACGGCTTACGACCTCCGCACCCAGCGTTGTGAGAGTGTCGAAGAATTTCTGCGGCCGGCCGATACCGGCGAAGGCCACGACGCGGCGGCCCGCCCAGTGGCTGGCCTCGCACTCGGGCTGAATGCTGGCCGCAAAGACCGGCAGCCGCGCCGGGGCTTGGAACGGGCCGTCGCCGATCAGGACGATGGCATCGGCCCGGGCGAGGCCACGGGCGACCGGTTCGCGTAACGGCCCGGCCGGAATGCATCGGCCATTACCGAAACTCTGGCCGGTGTCGACGACCAGCAGGGCGATGTCTTTGACCAGGGAGGGGTTCTGAAAGCCATCGTCCATCAACACCAACCCGGCGCCGGCATTCGCCGCCGTGATGGCGCCAGCGACCCGGTTGCGGGCGATGATGGTCGGCAGGTGGCGCGAGAGCAGCAGCGCCTCGTCGCCCACATCCGCAACGCTGTGGCGCGAGCGATCGACCCACAGCGGCCCGCGCCGCTTGCCGGGATAGCCGCGGGTGAGGACGTGCGGATGCATCTCCTCCAGCAGGGCCGCCAGCGCCAGCACTGTCGGCGTTTTGCCGGCGCCGCCGGCGACCAGATTGCCGACGCAGATGACCGGAACATCGACCCGCCGTGGCCGGCTGAGCTTGTGCCGCAGCCAACCGCCGGCGGCGAACAGCCAACCTGCCGGCGCCAAACAGGCCGCGGCGAGATTGCCTCTGCCCGCGGCCCTCTGCTGCCAGAACTCAGGTGCGCGCATGCGGAACAGCCGACGGGCTACTGGATGCTCGCGCACCGGTAATGAGCGGGGCCAGCGCCGCCAACACCTGGTCCAAGACCTGGCTTTCGGAGACCGCGACGCGAGCGGCGGCGTCGATCATCTGGCGGCGCAGCGGGTCGTCGTCCAGCAAGGCCCAGACGGCTTTGGCGAGCGTTTGGGCGTCGGTCGCGCAGTAGGCGCCGCCGGCGGCGCGCAGCGCGGCGCAGACCTCAGAAAAGTTGAAGGCGTGCGGTCCGATCAGAATGGCCGTGCCCAGCCGCGCCGGCTCCAGCGGGTTGTGGCCGCCGATCTTCTCCAGCGAGCCGCCGACGAACGCGACCTTGGCCAGCCGATAGAACAGGCCAAGCTCGCCCAGCGTATCGGCGATATAGACGCTGCCGTCCGGCCACTCGCCGCGGCTGCGCAACTGCGGGCGTAAGTGGGCGAGGCTGGTCTCCGCCCAAATGACGCCCCGGTGCGGATGGCGCGGTACGACGATGGTCAGCAGGCCGTCGATCTCTCCGGCGAGGATTTCGTGCACGATCGCGACGGCCTCGTCCTCGCCAGGGTGCAGGCTGGCGGCGACCCAGCAGGGGCGGTTGCCGATAATCGCCTGCAAGCGCCGCAACTCGTTGGCATCGTAAGGCAGCGGCGGCGCGGCGGCTTTCAGGTTGCCGCGCACCTCGACGCGAGGGGCGCCGAGACGCATGAACCGCGCCGCGTCCTCCGCCGTTTGCGGCAGGATGATGTCGAATGCGCCCAGCAGCGATTGAACGGTCCGCGGCCAGCGCCGCCAGCCATTGGCCGAGCGGGCCGACATGCGGGCATTCAACAGCGCCATCGGGATGCCGCGCGCATGGGTCTGGCGAATGAGGTTCGGCCAAAGCTCCGACTCGACCCACAGCGCCAGATCCGGCCGCCAATGGTCGAGGAAGCGTGCGACGGCGCCGGGCCGGTCCACCGGCACGAACTGGTGCAACAGACCCGCCTGCGCCCGCTCCGCCACAAGCCGGGCGGAGGTGACGGTGCCGGTGGTCAGCAGCACCCGCCAGCCGTCGTATTCGGCGGCAAAGCGCTCCAGCAACGGCAGGACGGATACCGCCTCGCCGACGCTGGCCGCATGACACCACAGCAGCGAGCCGCTTGGCCGCGGCAGGCTGGCATGGCCGAGGCGCTCCGGCAGGCGGGCCGGGTCCTCGCGGCCCTTGGACTGACGGCGGCGCAGATAGAGACCGATCAGGGGGCCGGCGATCCAGGTGGCGAAGCGGTAGAGCGATAAGAGCATCGGCCGGGCCCGCCTGCTATGGCGCTGCGGCTGCGGCAGCCGGCGCGATGGCGGGGGCGCCGACCAGCGCGTCGGCCTCTGCCGTCAACCGGTTCAGATCGGTTTCCAGCGCCAGGCGGATGCGTTGGCGTTCGGCAGCATCGGCTTTCGGAGAGACAATGATGGGGTCGCCGATTAAGAAGGCGCCGCGGGCGAACGGCACGGGCACAGGCACGACCATGCGGTCCCACGATTTGGCCCGGAATGCCGGCGACAGAGCAGCGGTGACCGGGACCAGATCGACGCCGGCCATTTGCGCGAGCCTCACCGCGCCTTCGCTGGCGCGCATCCGTGGCCCGCGCGGGCCATCCGGGGTGATGCCGACCACCCGTCCCTCGCTCAATTGCGAGACGATCTGGCGGGCGGCTTGCACGCCGCCGCGGTCGCGCTGGCCGCGGGCGGTGGAGCCCTCTATGACGTCATGGCCGAAATGGCGCGCGGTCTTGGCAATCAGGCGGCCATCGCGCGACTTGGAAATCAGCATATCGACGCCGACGCCGCGCCAACTCAGCGCCACCGGCAGCAACCGCCCGTGCCAGAAACAGGCCATCACCGGGCGGCCGCGGTCGAGGATCGCCTGGCCCTTCGGCGAGTCGTCGCGCAGCATGCGCAGGCAGGCACGGGCCGTGTGCAGATAGCCGGCGGCCACCCAGGGCAGCGCCGCTTGGACCGGGCCGCTGGCGAGAAAACTCTTCACGCTCGTCTCAGGCCCCCGCCACCGTCATGCCGTCGATCCGCAGGCTGGGCGCGTTGGTGCCGGCGCGGAATTCCAGGTCGTTGGCCGGCTGGATGCTGCGGAACATGTCGCGCAGGTTGCCGGCGATGGTGATTTCGCTGACCGGATAGGCGATCTCGCCGTTCTCGATCCAAAACCCGGTGCAGCCGCGGGAGTAGGTGCCGGTGACGATGTTGACGCCCTGGCCGATCAATTGCGTCACCAACATGCCCTGCTCGATCGCCGCAATCATCGCCTCGGGCGGGGCATCGCCCGCCTCCATATAGAGGTTGGTCGCGCCGATGCCGGGCGAGGAGCCGACGCTCCGGGTCGCCCGCCCATTGCTTTCGAGGCCCAATTGCCGGGCATTGGCGAGGTTCAACAGCCAGTGCTGCAACACGCCGTCCTCGATCAGGGTCAAGGGCTCGGCGGGCAGTCCTTCGCCGTCGAACGGTGCCGAGGCAAGGCCGCGGATACGGCGCGGGTCGTCGATAACCCGGACGCCGGGAGCGAACACGGCCTCGCCCATGGCATCTTTCAGGAAGCTGGTGCCGCGGGCGATAGCCTGGCCGTTGATGGCGTTGGCGAGCGTCATCAGCATGCCGCCGGCGATGCGCCGGTCGAAGATGAGGGGGACTGCCTGGCTTTTCGGCTTGCGTGCGCCGAGGGCCTTCACAGCGCGTTCGCCAGCGCGGCGGCCGATCAAAGCGGCGGGCTCCAGGTCGGCCATATGCACGGCGCGGTGGGCGTCGTACTGGCGTTCCATGCCGGTGCCTTCGCCGGCCAGCGCCACGGCGTGCAGCGATGTGCCGGTGCGCTGATACTGAGCGGCGAAACCGTTACTGGCTGCGACCGCGAGAGCGGCCCTGCCCCATCCGGCCTCCGCCCCTTCGCTATTGGTGGAAACGCCGGGGACGGCCAGCATGGCCTCCTCAGCCTCGCCGACCAGGGTCTGCAAGGCTTCGACGGATGGTTCGCTCGCGTCGTAAAGGTCGAGGTCCGGCCAGTCGCGGGCCAGTTGCGACGGGTCGGCGAGGCCGGCGGTAGGGTCTTTCGGCGCGGCCTTGGCCATGGCGACGACACGCTCGACGAGGGCCGCCAACGCTGTTGGGGAGCGGTCGGCGCTGGAGGCGGCGGCCTGGCGCTGGCCGACCAGCACGCGCAGGCCGATATCCTCGCCCTCGCTGCGTTCCACATGCTCCAGCGCGCCGCGCCGCCAGGCTACGGAGAGGCTATCGCCACGAACAGCTACGGCGTCGGCGGCGTCGGCGCCGGCGGCGCGCGCCTTGCCGACCAGGTCGTCCAGGACGGAGAGAACGGCATCATCAGTCATGCCCCCTTCCTAGAGCATCGCCGGGACAAATGGAATCGCTTTGCGATCCCTTAAGGTCACGCATTGCGGATGTTGCCGACCGACCAGTAAAGCGCCAGCGCACCGATATTGGCGGCAATGGCGAGAGCGATGACCGCCGCATAACCGTTGATATCGTGCAGATAGCCGCCGAAGGTCGCGCCCAGCGCAGCGCCGGCGCCCATGCCAAGCTGCACCGATCCCATGATCAGCCCCAGGTGCGGCCCCCTGCCAAACAGGCGCGGCACCAGGGCGTTCACGATCGGCCCGCGCGAGCCAAAGGTCGGGCCGTAAATGATGATAAACAACCCGACCAGCCCCCACACCGGCACCGCCATGATCGCCAGCAACAGGCTGAAGCCGGCGATCGTCATGCCATAACTGAGGGTCATCGCCAGGCCGCGGCCGCGCCGGTCCGCCAGCCAGGCAAAGGCGATCAGCCCGACGGTGCCTGCCAGGCCGGTCGCCCCGAAAGCACTGGCCGCAGCGACGGGATCGAAGCCGTTTTCAATCAGGAAGGCGACGATTTGCGGGTTCAGGGTAAACATGCTGAACGCGGTCAAAAACTGAATGCTGAACAGCGCCCAGAAGCGGCTGTTGCGATAGGCTTGCGTGGCTGTGTGCGGCGGCAATTCGTCTGTCGCAGGCTCGTAAACGTCCGGGTCGCGGGAGTGCGATACCGCGGGCGCCGGCCCGCTCGGCCCGCTCAGTTCGCGCCAGGGCAAAACGAACAGGAACGCAGTCAATAGGATGGCGACCCAACTGAGGGTCGAGTAGGCGGCGCGCCAGCCGCTGCCGTCGATCAGCAACTGGATCAGTGGTGCAAATATCAACAACCCGACGCCGGAGGCCGCGGCGGACACCGCGATGGCGATGGTCAGGTTGGCGTGGAACCAGCGGGCCAGCAAAGTCGCGTGGCTGACCAGGCCGATCAGTGCGCCGCCGAGGCCGACCGCGACGCCAATCGTCAGGTAGAAATGCCACAGCGCGCTGGCTGACGCGGTGAAGTGGAAGGCGGCGGCGATGATCGCCGCACCCGTCACATAGGTCCATCGCGGGCCCCACCAATCCATCAGGCGGCCGGCAATCGGGGAACCGATGCCGAAGAACAGCATCAAGGTGCCATAGATACCGGCCGTTTCCGCCCGGTCCCAGCCGAAATTATCGGCGAGCGGCAGCAGGAAGACCGCAAAACTGTCGAAGCTGACCCGCATGACCGCGGTCAGCAATGCGCAGACCGCAACCGCGGCGGCCGGCCAAATCCAATTGGACGTTTGCGTAGCGTCGCCCAATACCGGCCGCCTTTTGTGTCATAATACTGTTCCAGAGAGACGCTGCCGACGACGCCGGTAGCGATCGCTGAATTTCGACATACACTGGTTAATGTTTAGTTAACACTATGGTGCCAGCCCGAACCCGTCCCGCAGCCGCTAAACGAACATGTGCACCGCGGTTGCGAACAGGAACCCGGCGAAGGCCAGTTTCAAGGCCCGGGGCTTCAGCCCGTGGGCGAGCCGCCGCTAAAACGCGCTTGGCGGCAGACCCCCGCCGTCGATCGGGAAGGCCTGGCCGGTGGTGAAGCCGGCGTCTTCGCTGGCCAGATGCGCGATGAGGGCGGCGACTTCTTCAGGCTTGCCATGGCGTTGGACTGGAATGGCCTTGGCCCGCTCTGCCAGCCCCGCATCCACATCGCTCCAGCCGGCACGCAGCGTGGAAGAGATCGCCCGGTCGGTGCGGATCGACCCGGGGCAGACGCAATTCACCGTGATGCCGTGCGCCGCGAGATCGTAGGCGACCGAGCGGGTCAGGCCGATCACCGCCGCCTTGGAGGCGCAATAGACCGCCCGCTCCGGCAGGGCCACCAGGCCCGCGACCGACGACAGGGAGACGATGCGGCCATAGCCCGCCTTTTTCATGTGCGGCACGGCGGCCCGGATCATCAGGAACACGCCGCGGGCGTTGATGCCCATGGTCTTCTCCCAGGCGTCGAGCGGCACGTCCTCGATTGGGCCGCGGTCCTGGCCGTGCGGCGCGCCGGCATTGTTCACCAGCACGTCAAGCCGGCCGTACTTCGCCATGGTCTTTTCCACCAGCGAGGCGGCGCCATCCTCCGCCGAGACATCGCCGGTCAGGCTGATCGCCTCGCCGCCGGCCTCCTCGATGCGGGCGACGAGCGTATCCAGCCCCTGCCAGGACGAGGCCGATTGCGCAAGCGTGAGGTCGTTAGCGACACCGGCGGCGGCAATGTCGGACGCCGCAACGATAAAGCCGTCTCGGGCAAGGCGCAGGGCGGTGGCCGCGCCGATGCCGTTCTCCTTGCCGCAACCGGTGATCAGGGCGACGCGTTTTTCGGTGGTGGCCATGGGGGCTCTCCAATATCCAGTCAGTTGCCCAAAACTATACCGCGTCCGCCTAACCCCACCAGCCCCAGCCGCGCCCGGCGGCGTAGAGGAAGTAGCCGCCGCCGGCGACAATCACCGCCTCGACCACGACAATATGCACCCGGATCGCCGTGCGACGCACGATCCAGCGCCCGGTAAGGTTGCCGGGCACGGTGCAAAGTCCGACCAGAAAGCCCGCCATCGCCAAGCCTGGCTCCAGCACGGAGAAGCCGCCGAATACCGCTGCCTTGGTCAGGTTCACCGTCAAAGCCACTGCCGCCATCGTGCCCATCAACGCCTCGCCGGCCAGACCGACCGCCAGCATGAAGGGCGCCAGTATCAGCCCCGCGCCGACCGTCGAGCCGCTCAACACGCCGAACGGCACGCCGACGCCCATGATCGTGCGCTTGCCGACGCCGACATTGCGGCGGTGCATCATCCGGCGCAGCGGCACCGTGCCGATCAGGAATACCCCCATCAGGGCTGCGATCGCGCTGGTCGGCAGGTAGGAATACACCACCGCGCCGACGATGATGCCCGGGAAAGCCGTCGTCATAAGATCGCGATAGACGTGCCATGTGAAACCTCGGCGGAAGGCCCAGACGCGGCTGGCGTGGCTGACCAGCAGCGACACCGCGATGACCGGCACCACCGCCTTGATGCCGATTACCGGCGCCAATATGATCGACAGGATCAGGCCGCCGCCGAACACTGCGACGCTATGGAACACGGCAGAGAAATACGCGCCGAGCACCAGATAGACCAACGTGCCGGCCTGCAGGTTGCCAAAAATATGGGTGAGGTCGGCGAGCATCGGGTGTGGGCGGTCAGGCTCTGAGATGGTATGACGGGCGGGTATCATAGGCCCCTTCCGGCGAAAGCGATCCGAGCCACAATGTCCGCATCATCCGACACCGCCTATTCCCCCAAACATCTGACCGTCGCGCAGGCGCACGAGATCGAGCGCGCCGTCGCCGCCCGCGCCATGGCCTATATCCTGCTGGAGACGCGGTCGGCCTATTGCTATGGCGACGAGCCGTTCACCTTTACCAGCGGACGGCGCAGCCCGGTCTATATCGACTGCCGCCAGCTCATCTCCTTTCCCCGCGCCCGGGCGAAGCTGATGGACCTGGCGGTCGAGGCGATCCAACGCGACATCGGCTATGAGAGTATCGATGTCGTCGCCGGCGGCGAGACAGCGGGTATAGCTTTCGCCGCCTGGATCGCCGAGCGCATGGGCCTGCCCATGGTCTATGTGCGCAAACAGCCGAAGGGCTTTGGCCGCATGGCCCAGATCGAGGGCATCATGGCGGAGGGCGCGCGGGTGCTGCTGGTCGAGGATCTGGCGACCGACGGCGGCAGCAAGGTCAACTTCATCAACGCCATCCGCGAAGCCGGCGGCGTGATCGCCGACTGCATGGTGCTGTTCCACTACGGCATCTATCCGGTCAGCGTCTCCTCACTGGCTGAGATGGGGGTGAAGCTGCACGGGCTCGCCACCTGGTGGGACGTGATTGAGGAGGCCGAGTCGCGCGGCTATTTCCCGCCGGACAAGGCCAAGGTCGTGCGCGAGTTCCTGAACGATCCCGAAAACTGGCAGCCGGAGGCTTAAGTGGGGATGGAAGCGCCACTTCCCCCCCCGCCCTCACCAGCGGCATCACTCCCACCTTTCAGCCAGAGAGCGAACCTTAAAGGGGCTTTACCAGCGCTTCATTAAACGCCATCTTCATAGCTATGTATCCGAGTTTGGCATTGGCTAGAATATTCGTGCTGCCTATGGCGTCATTATGAACCTAGGACGAGGTGGCCGCTAGTCGGCTGGAGGCTAAGAAATTGGCAAGGCCTATCAAAATCACGATTACTGGCAACAGCAGTGTTGGCGTTGATGCGCCAACGGTTGAAGACCTCCTGTCTCAAATTCAAGACTTTGTTGCCGTTCTTCGTGGCGTCGAAAAAGCAGTGGCGGATGGCCATGGAGAAGAAATTGAATGGCGGATTACCGATGTAAGTAAGAATTCTCCACTGACATTTGAGGTGACACCCTTTCCAAAGCGACATGCAATGAATGTCGAACATCGAGCAACTGAAGTAATATCCGCAACATCTATCGGAATAAATGCACTGGCTCGGGGCGATGATCGGCCGAAGTATTTTTCTGATAAATTGATAGGAAAAGTGGAGAAGGTTTTTAATCGCGTTACGAATGGATTAGCTGAAACCACTATTGATGTGTCCGCATATAAAGGTGTTCCGCAAATACGTGTCACTAAGGCTTCTGCGCCAATTGCGCTTGAAAAACTTCGTCAATTCATAAGTCCAAGGCCGATTAGCTATCGCGAGTTGGGATCTATCGAAGGATTCGTTACAAAGGTTGAACTAGATGGTTACCATAGGCCGATAGTCTGGCTTCGACATCGGATAGATGGCCAAATGGTAAAATGCGTTTCTACGGAGCAGGGCTTAAATCGCATAGGCCACTATGAGGTTGCAGAAGTTCTCAAGGGGCTTCGCATTCAGGTGTTTGGCTTGATAATTTACAGAGATCTTGAAAAAATTTCTTACATCGATGTTGATGCGGTCCATGTTTTTGAGGAAGAGAAAGACCTTCCTGGGATAGGTGATATTGTAGCGCCTAATTTTACTGAAGGCGTAGAGGCGACCGAGTATCTAAGGCGGCTTCGCGAAGATGGCTAATCCGCTGCGAATATATTGGGACGCTTGCACGTGGATAGCATATATAGCCAAGGAGACTTCCGTCCCGCTAAAAGGTGGTGGCATTGAAAATCGTTTTGCTATGTGCGAGGCAGTTCTAAAAGGTGCCAGAGACGGCAAATATGAGATAGTAACCTCGTGTTTTACTCTTGCTGAAGTGTGCAAAAGCAGCGAGGTAAAAGATAGTCCAGTTAGCAATTTACCTGCGTTCTTTGAGCACTCTTACATTTTGACTGTCCCAGTAGACCTTGCGCTGGGGCGCCATGCGCAGTCCATGCAAGCAAGCGGACTTGTCTCGCTCAAGCCGCCCGATGCCATCCATTTGGCGTCTGCGCTACGAGCGAGAGTGGATCAAATAAATACCTTTGACGGTGGTATTCTTAAATTAAATGGCACAATACCCGGTCGAGACAGTAAGCCTCTAAAGATAATTAAACCTGGAGAAGATAAATCTCCTCTTCCTTTATTTGGGAATGGCAACAATGGAGAATGAATCTGGGCGATCTGAAGATTTGAAAGTCGCCTGCGGGCTTATAAGATATAAACCTTTTAAACAGAACAGATAGCAGCGTGCTGAATATAACCAATGCGCTGCGAACATTTGGCCTCGTGCTCACATTCGTGCTGTCGGTCTGCGCCGCCCGCGCCGACGACAAGCGCACCCTGGTGATCGGCATCACGCAGTTTCCCTCGACTTTCCATCCGATCATCGACGCCATGCTGGCCAAAAGCTATGTACTGGGCATGGCCATGCGTCCGGTCACCAGCTACGATCATGACTGGCGACTGGCCTGCCTGATCTGTGTCGAGTTGCCGACATTGGAGAATGGCGGCGCGGTGCGGGAGAAAACACCGGACGGCAAGGATGGCGTCGCCGTCACCTATCGTCTTCGCGACGGCCTCGCCTGGGGCGACGGCGCGCCGGTAACCTCCGACGACATCCGCTTCACCTGGGAGGTCGGCAAGCATCCGGAAAGCGGCGTGACGGGCGCCGACGTCTATCAACGCATCTGGAAGGTGGAGACGCCGGACGCGCAGACCGTCGTCATGCACACCGACCGCATCACCTACGACTACAACAGCTTCGGCGTGCAGCCGCTGCCGGCGCACCTGGACCGCGCCGTGTTCGAGGCCGACCCGCGCGCCTACAAACAGCGCACGCTCTACGACACGGACACGACGAACCCGGGCCTCTACTTCGGTCCCTACCGCATTGCCCAGGTCTCCGCCGGCGCGTTCGCGGCGCTGGAGCGCAATCCGCATTGGCCGGGCCCGCAGCCGTATTTCGACCGCATCATCGTGCGGGTGATCCAAAACACGGCGGCTCTGGAAGCCAACCTGCTGTCCGGCGCGGTCGATTATATCGCCGGCGCGCTTGGGCTGACGCTGGATCAGGCGCTGTCGTTGGAGCAGCGCCGCAGCGAGGCCTTCGACTTCGTTTACAAGGCCGGCCTGATCTACGAGCACATCGACCTGAACCTGGACAACCCGATCCTCGCCGACCGGCGGGTGCGGCAGGCGCTGTTGTATGGATTGGACCGGCAGGCGATCAGCCAGCAGCTGTTCCAGGGCAAGCAACCGGTGGCGGACAGCAATGTCAGCCCGCTCGACTGGGTCTACAGCGAAGATACCCAGCGCTACCCCTACGACCCAGCCAAGGCCAAGGCGCTGCTGGCGGATGCCGGATGGGAGCCCGGCCCCGGCGGCGTTCGCATCAACGGCGAGGGCGAGAAGCTCAGCCTGCTGCTGATGACCACCGCCGGCGCCCGGGTGCGTGAGCAGGTGCAGCAGGTCTTGCAGCACTATTGGCGGCAGATCGGCGTCGACATCCGCATCCGCAACGAGCCGGCCCGCGTGTTCTTCGGCCAGACCGTGCGCGAACGGCGGTTCGAGGCCATGGCCATGTTCGCCTGGATCAGTGCGCCGGAAAGCCTGCCGCGCTCGACGCTCTATACCAGCATGATCCCGACGGAGGCGAACAACTGGGCCGGCCAGAACTACACCGGCTACAGCAACCCTGCGGTCGACGCCCTGATCGATTCGATCGAAATCGACCTTGACCGCGAGTCGCGCCGGGATAAGTGGGCCAAACTGCAACGCATTTATACGCAAGACCTGCCGGCGCTGCCGCTCTACTACCGCGCCAACCCGTACGTGATTCCCAAGTGGCTGAAGGGCGTCCGCCCCACCGGCCATT
>CAXBDI010000064.1:0-21500 GCA_963974445.1 uncultured Alphaproteobacteria bacterium | reverse complement strand
GGGCAGCAATATCGCCGGAATGGACCGATTCCTGCCAGCCACGTGAGCAGTTACACTTCGTCAATGCAGGTTATGAACAAACCTAAAATCATTCCGATCCAGGCCGGGTGAAAATGTGAGGGTGGCGCGCCACAAACAATTTCATCCTCGCATTACGAAGCTGACCTGGGCGCTTAGTTAAAGCCCCAACTGCGCCTTCGCAATAATATTGTGTTGGATTTCGTTACTGCCTGAGTAGATCGAGACTTTGCGAAAGTGGAAGTACGCCGGCGTTGCGCCGTTGGCGTATTCCGCGCCGATGGGCGGCTCGTTCCAGCCTTGGGTGAGCGCGCCGAATACATAGGGGTTGGCGTAGTAGCCCAGCGCCTGCACCTTCAACTCCGTCAGGCGTTGCTGGATTTCGGTGTTGCGGATTTTGAACTGGTTCGCCTCCATCCCCAGCGCTTGCGCGCCCAGATCGCCGGCACGGCTGACCTTGTCGATGGCGCGCAGGTTGAAGGCCTCCAGAGTCTGCAACTCTACCTCAATGCTGGCGATCTCGCGGGCAAAGCTGTGATCGTCGGCCACAGGCACGCCGCTACCGGAATTCTCCAGCGACGCAATGTGCTTTAGCTGGCGCAGCAACGCCTTGTGATGGCCCAGCGAGCCGCCGCCCATGCGCTCGTGCGCCAGCAGGTATTTGCCGATGCCCCAGCCCTCGTGTTCGACGCCGACCAGGTTTTCCACCGGCACGCGCACATCGGTGTAGAAGACCTGGTTGGTCTCGTGCAGGCCGTCGATCAGGTGGATCGGCCGGATTTCGATGCCCGGCGTTTTCATGTCGACCAACAGAAAGGAGATGCCCTGCTGCCGCTTCTCCATCTTGGCCGTCCGCACCAGCAGGAACACCCAATCGGCCCAATGCGCCTTGGTCGTCCATATCTTCGAGCCGTTGATGACGTAGTCGCCGCCATCGCGCACCGCCTCGGTTTTTAGCGACGCCAAATCGGAGCCGGCGCCGGGCTCGCTATAGCCCTGGCACCAAATCTTCTCTCCAGCCAGCATCGGCGGCAGGTGGCGCCGCTTCTGCTCCTCCGTGCCATAGGCCATCAGCACCGGCCCGCACATGTTGATGCCGAAGGTGACGATGCGCGGCGCACCGGCCAGCCCCAACTCCTCGTCGAAGATGTATTTCTGCGTCAGAGTCCAGCCGGGGCCGCCGTATTCCCGCGGCCAGTTCGGCGCGACCCAGCCTTGTTTCGCCAGGATGCGGTGCCATTCCAGCATGTCGTCGTACTGCTGCTCGACGCCGTTCTCGACCTTGTAGCGCAGGCGTTCGGGAAGCTTTTCGGCCAGGAATTTACGGACTTCCTGACGGAAGGCAGCGTCTTCAGGGGCAAAGGCGAGGTCCATGATCGCGGCTCCTTTCACGCAAATCTCACCACGGATTGGAGTTCCACCACAACCAAATTGTTGCTCGAATGGACAACAAGCTAGTCATAGGTTTAATTCGATAGATTGCTCAATCCTGAAGCTGTACTGCGACGGCTTTGGCCATGGCGATACCGGGAAGCTGCGCCAGGCATTCCATCGCGACTGCCACTTGTATTCCGCACCTGAGGGGGAGCGTGTGGATCACGGCATGCCCACCATCTTCGCCCGGGTGGAAGGGCGGCAAAGCCGGGCGTCAAAGGCAGAGCCGCTGAGCGGCTGATGCCAACGCCACCGCACACCCACCTCTCGGCGTCATTGCGAGCCGCCGCTGGGCGGCGCGGCAATCCACCGGCAGGGCTGCAATGCCTCCGGCGGTGGATTGCCTCGGCTCCGCCTCGCAATTGTCGCCGAATAATAGGTCGAGAGTTCTCACCGCTAGTATGACGCGCCGGTTACGGCCGGAAAAAAAGAGCCCCGGCGGGTGTGATCCGCCGGGGCTTGTCGTTATTGCGCTTCAGAGAGATGCGCTACTCTTTCTTCTTGCGCTCCTGCACTGGGCCGCCGGCGGCTTTCCAGCCGGTCAGGCCGCCATCGATGTGGGAGACATTCTCCATCCCCATTTCGGTCAGGCGGTCGGTGGCCAGGGCGGAGCGCCAGGCGCTGGCGCAATAGAGCAGGTACTGCTTGCTCTCATCGTTCAGGTTGGCGCGGTAATAGGGGCTTTCCGGGTCGACCCAGAACTCCAGCATGCCGCGCGGCGCGTGGGTGGCGCCTTCGATCATGCCGTCGCGCTCCAGTTCGCGCACGTCGCGGATGTCGACGAAGACGACATCGTCGCGGCCATGCATCGTTTTCGCCTCGTCTACCGAGACCGTCTTGATGCGGGCGTTCGCCTCTTCCAGAAGCTGTTTGATGCCCTTTTTTATCGCCATAGTTCGGTACTCCTTTGATCAGGATCTAGCCAGAGAACATCTGGTTGGGCAGCCACAGAACGATGCCGGGGAAGGCAACGAACAGGGCGACTGTCAACACGTCGCAGATGAAGAACCACCAGATGCCTTTGAAGATATCCAGCAGCGGGATGTCTGGCCTGACGCCGGCGACCACGAAACAGTTCAGGCCGATCGGCGGCGTAATCAGGCAGATCTCCACCATCTTCACCACGATAATGCCAAACCAGATGGGATCAAAGCCCAACGATAGGATGATGGGCTGCACCAGCGGCAAGGTCAGCAGCAGCATGCCGATGGCATCCATGAACATGCCCAGCACACCGTACATCAACAGGATCACCAACAGGACCCAGTAGCGGTTAACGTCCAGCCCAGTGACCAATGCCTCCAACTCGCCCGGCAATTGCGAGAAGCCCAGGAAACGCACCAGGATCAGAATGCCCCAGATAATGGTGATGATCATCACCGTGGTGCGGGCGGACTCGGCCAGGCCGTGCACGAACTGTTTCCAGGTCATGCCGTGGGCGAGCGCCAGGCAGAAAATGACGAAGGCACCGACAGCGCCGGATTCGGTCGGCGTCATCCAGCCGGTGTAAATACCGCCCATGATGATGGCGACGACGGCGATGATGCCCCACATCTGACCGAGCGACTTGAACCGCACGCTCCAGGACGCCGCCGCCGTCGGGCCGCCCAGTTCGGGCTTCAGCTTCACCCGGACCCAAATCGATCCAGCATAGATGACGGCGGAGATGATGCCTGGAATGAAACCGGCCAGCAGCAGACGGCCAACCGATTCTTCGACAATGATCGCGTAGATCACCAGGATGCCCGATGGCGGGATCAACGAGGCGAGCGTGCCGCCCGCCGCCACAACACCCGCGGCAAAGCCCGGTTTGTAGCCGTATTTCAGCATCTCCGGAATGGCGATCCGGCTGAACACCGCCGCCGTGGCGGTGGATGCGCCGGAGACCGCGGCGAACGCGGCTGTCGCAAACACCGTCGCAATCGCCAGGCCGCCCGGCATCCAGCCGAACCACATGCGCATGCAATAGAACGCGCCCTGGGTCAGGCGGGCGTGAAACGCCATATAGCCGATCAGGATGAACATCGGCAGCACGCTCAGCGAGTAGTGCGCCAACTCCGCAAACGGCACGATGCCGGCGATGCCGATGCCTGGCTCGAAGCCGATGGCAAACGCGTCCCAAATCGTGCCCTCGCCTGGCGGCAATTGCTGGACGCCGATGGTCATCACCAGACCGAGCAGCCCAACCAATGCGCCAGCGTATGCGACGTGCATACCGATGACGACAAGAACGCCGAGCAAGATCATCCCGGCGATACCGAGTGTTAAGGGTTCGACAAGCATCTAGCGGCGCTCCGGCTTTTCGACTTCGTCGTCGCCGATCGCATCGCGTGCCGCCTCTGCCTCTGCCGCCGCGATTTCCTCGGTGATCAGCGACCGCGGCACCGCGTAGGCCTCCTGATTCGGGTTTCGGAGCATCCGCAAATATCCGAAGAACGAAATGATCAGCCGGCCGAACAAGACGCAGAAACCCAGCACAATGATCAGTTTTGGCGGCCACACCGGCAATTCGACATCCATGGTGCTGTCGCCAAGCTCATAAGCGCGCAGGAAGTGGTTATAGGTGCCATAGATCAGCAGCGCGCAGATAATGATGGTGGCGAAGTTACTGACAAACTCGAACAGCCAGTGCGCCCGGCCTTTCAACGCCTGAACGACAATCTCCATCCGCACATGGCCAGCCATGCGCTGGCAATAAGCCAGCCCGAAAAAGCCCATTGTCGGGATGGAGATTTCGACCAGATCGGCCTGGCCGTAGATCGGGGAATTGAAGAGCTTGCGTGCCACCACTTCAGAGCTGGCCAACAGCATCAGCGAAAACAAAAACATGGCAGCCAGATAGTTCAGTGCTTTTTCCAGCCCGTGATAGGCTTGATCGATCTTGTACAGTACTGAGTTGACAGGAATATCAGCGGTGCTCATGCGCGCCACTCCGCAAGAAAACTGTGAAAAAAATCGTGATGCCGGGCCGGCAAACCGCCACTACAGCCTAAGCCGACCCGCCAGTCACTCCGCGATAGCGGCTAGCCGCCGTACTTTTCAGCCGAGGTCAGCAGAATGTCGAGCAATGCCTGACCGTCATAGCCATACTCATTGGTCATCTGTTCGACCCAGGCATTCCAGACCGGCTCACCGCCGATTTTCTTGAAGTCGGCGCGCTCTTGCTTGCCGATCTTAAGTTCGGTCAGACCTTTTTCGACGAACTTCTTCGGCAATTCGACTTCTGTCACCTCATAGGCGACGATCTGGGCTTTGTAGCCCATGTCGGAGTCTTTGTACTCGGCGATCAGGTCTTTGTATTGCTGCGGCAGTTCCTCGTAGGCATTGGTATTGAACAGCATGCCGCAGGCAATGGAGCCTATGTCCAGGCCGCTGGTGAACCATGTTCCCAACTCGTATGTGCGATAGCTTTCATGGGAGTAATAGGCAAAGGCCGCAGCGTCAATCAGGCCACGGTCCATCGACGTGTAAACATCCGGTGCTGGAACGGAGGTCGGGACTGCACCCAGCTTCTCCATCGCCTTGCCTTGTTGGCCGAGTGCACGAATACGCATGCCATTCCAGTCATCAAGGCTTTTCGGCGGCTCACCTTTACCGATAACCTCATAGAGCGGCAGCAGCGAACTGGCGAAATACATGCTGTTCCACTTGGCCGTCTCTTTTTTCAAGGTCTCGTGATTGTAGTAGTCCTCGGTGACGCCCTGAAGCTGCTCGAACGTGTTGATCGGCAGGAATGGCAGGTCGAGTCCGGTATGGGCCGGCAATTTCGCCGGATAGTAGCTGGCGCAGAACGTGCCGCTCTGATAGGCGCCGAGGCTCAAGCCGTCCAACACCGCGCGCGGTTTCGACAGCGTGCCCCAATGAACCGTGAAGCTGAACTTGCCGCCGGTCCGCTCCTTCATAAATTTGCCGAAGTTCTCATAGATCACGCTGGATGCCCGCGGCTTGCCCCAGCCGGCGTAGTTCCAGTGTACGCGCGGGCCATCGACCATCTCGGCGGCGTTCGCGCCCACCACGGGGGCAAAGGTCATTGCGACAGCCGCGGCGGCGGCTCCGAGTAGAATTCTCCGCATGGCGTTCCTCCTCATCCTTTACTGATCGGGCATTATTGATCGCGACGCCCGTCGGGAATGCAGGCGCTGATCGCACCATAGTCGTATGACTTGCGGTACCGCAAGCGTTTGAGCCGAAAAACGTCAGTGGACATCGCTGACAACGGGAACCCATGCCAATCCAGCAGAGTAACCATATATTCAAAACGTAGATCGTAGATATAAAATTAGCATAGGCTAAATATCATAGCATATTACTTGTAAATTATTATTTGAAAGAATGAATTTCATACTATATATCAGTTTTGTATAATATGATGGATCAGCAAATGATATCTTTTACCGCCATCGCTCTGGCGTTTAGCATTTCAACGGATGCGTTTGCTGCTTCGGTTGCGGCAGGCGCACAGAATGGGCGGTTGCCAACTAATCGTTCCATTTCTATCGCCACCAGCTTTGCAGCATTCGAAACCCTGGCGCTGGCAATAGGGTATGTGTTCGGCAGTTCCTTCGGCCACTGGATGTCGGCCGTGGACCATTGGGTCGCCTTTGCGTTGCTCGCGGTGTTGGGAGCCAGAATGATCGTCCGGGCTGGCGCGGCGAACGATGACGCCCGGACAGAACTGCCACGGCATTGGCCGGCAATCGTGCTCACCAGTCTGGCGACCAGCATAGATGGGCTGGTCGTCGGCATGACGTTGCCATTGATAACCGATTCAATCTTGCAGACATTGCTGACCATCGGCGTTGTATGTTTTGCGGCGACCTGGATTGGCCTGCGGATTGGCCATACAGCGGGCCGAGGCATCGGTAGCGTGATCGAGACATTGGGGGGTCTTGGTCTGATCGCAATCGGCATGAAAATCCTGGTCTCGCACCTCTATTTTTGAGGTGTCGCCGCCAACCGAATGCGGCGTCGCCAGCCCAGCCCTCGACGATGGCATCTGCCAAAGCCTTGCCGATTACGCCGATCCTTACCGTCGTTCTGCGTGTCCTGTGTCTTGCCTTTCCGGCTCAAGAGCGCGATGGTGGCGCAAACACAGCCGCAAAGGAACGCGCATCATGACCGCCCGGGTTCACACAATCTTCGACGTCACCGACGAGATCGCCACCCTGACCCTGAACCGCCCGGAAGCCAAGAATGCGCTGTCGCTGGAAATGCGCGACGAACTCGGCTTCGTCCTGAACGAATGCCGCAAGCGCGCCGGCAAGGACATCAAGGCCCTGATCATCACCGGCGCAGGCGGCGCCTTTTGTGCCGGCGGCGACGTCAAAGCCATGGGTCAGCGCGATAAGTCTGCCGAGCCGAACCGCACCCGCATGCAGGAAGGCCACGACCGCATGATGCAGTTGATGAACCTGGAGCTGCCGGTGATCGCTCTCGTCGACGGCCCGGCCGCCGGCGCCGGCGCCAACATCGCGTTGGCCGCCGACTTCGTCTTCGCGACGCCGCGCGGCATGTTCATGCAGGCGTTCGGCCGCATCGGCCTGGTGCCCGACTGGAGCGGTTTCTTCATCCTGCCGCGTCTGGTCGGCCTGCAAGTGGCCAAGGACCTGGTGTTCTCCGCCCGCAAGGTCGGCGCGGAGGAGGCGAAGGAGTTGGGCTTGGTCTACAAGATCGTCGCCCAGGACACCGCCATGGACGAGGTCCGCGCCTTCGCCCAACGCTTCCGCAACGCCTCGACCGCCGCCATCGGCATTGCAAAAAATATCCTGAACCAGTCCTACAACCACGACCACAAGACCTTGCTGGAGATGGAGGCGATGGGCCAGGCAATTGCCCAAACCACCGACTACCACAAGGAGGCGGTGCAGCGGTTCCGTGACAAGCAGCCGTCGAAATTCGATTGGGAAGCGATGGACCGCACCCAGGCCAGTGTGAAAAAGGCGGCGGAGTAAAATATCGGCCGACGCTCTAAAGCCGGCCTATTGTCCGCTCGATCCGCCGCCGGACCGCCGCCCGAATCCCGCGGCGGACGGCGGCGTCGATGCCGAGCCAGCCCAACAGTCCGACCAGAGCATCAGCGGCATGGGGCAGGAGCGGCGCCAGCCAGCCGAGCGATCCGGACGCCAGGGCCAGGCCTATTTGACCCTCCAGGAAAGACGCCGTATCCGCCCAGGCGGCCGCAGCTCCTGTCGTCGTCGTCGCGAGCAGCAGACGCATCCAAAAAAAGCCGCTCGCAGCGCCGGTGATGAAGCGTTGCGCATGCTCCAACCGGGCCATCGCGATCGCAACCGCCTGGCCATGCCGGTCGACCAGCGTCGCTGGGCAGTCCCTGCCGCTTGCAACGGTCACGTCCCCCAGTAAGGTAACCGTCGTCCGCATCCAAGTCGCGCGTTCGTGACTGTAGCTCTCGATACTGAAGCCGCCGTGGACGACGCTATCGATCAACAGGCGGAGCCCGGATGAGACGGTCAGGCCGGTTGGCGCGCCGCTCATGAACGCAAGCCTCGCCGCTTGCAGCCGGGCTGACAGCAGGCGTCTTATCGTTGCCAGCATATCCGGCATCGGCGCTATCTCAGGAGTCCGGCTTCGGTGACCCGATCTGGAGACCGGCCAGCGCCCCGACCGCGCCGAACAGGACCGACCACATCCGGGTAGACGTCTTGATCGCCTGTTGATGGATGCCGATCACTTGCGCGTCCCGGCTTTCGAAAAGCAGCGGCGAGAAGCGAGTGACGACGTCGCCCTCCAACTGGATCATCGATTGCATCAGCACCAATTCGGTCCGCACCTCCCAGATCTTGCGAACTTTCGCGCGATCTTCGAGGGTTGGCCGCCATGCAGCCTCCAATTCCCGGTCCGGCGTTCCGTACAAATCGTCGAGCGTCATGTCCGTGAAATACCGGTCCGACGCCGCGTTGGCCTCCCCTTGCTTGCAAAGTGTTTTCAGCGCGATGCTATTGCGGTGGATACGGCTGGCGATGACCTGCTCGGCGGGTGTCAGCGCGTCGCTATGGATGAGTTTGGCCGCTTCATCCCGCAGCTGCTTGAACTGGTCGGACCGGTTCCGTCGATTGAAAAGACCTTCCTGCTGCTCCATCAATGTCCGGGTTAGCCAGTCGGCGTACAGTTCCCCAATCTCCGCGATGGCGGTCGGCAGCGGCGGCATACGCCGGGCCGTCATCGCGTCGTTTTGGATCGTATTGATCTCCAGCGTATGGAGATCGTCCAAGACGCGTCGGGCGCGCACCGCCATTTCGTTAACGACGGCGCCGCCATCTGGGCCTTTGTTCGACCGGAACCATCCGAACATTGCTGGACCGCCCGCTTACTGGCCGCCCGGATTAGCATCGGCCTCGGCAGCGTCGCGTTGGCTCACAATGTCCGCCAGGACCGAAACCAGCGACTTGAACGCTTCGATCGAGTCGGTGACCGTCTGCTTGGCGTTCGTGACCTGCTCCTTGTGGAATTGGCGCATTGGGTGGTTGGGATCGTCGGCATAGGATTCGTCGACGAAATCCTTGATATCGCCATCGACGATATTGACGGTCGATTGCAGTATCTTTTGGTCCGCCCCCTGTGGCGTCACCTCCCCGGTATTCGGATCGTAGGTGAATTTGCCAACCACCGTTGTTACCCTAACGTTCACAAAGTCTTCAGCGGCCTTCTGGACTTTACCGACAATCTGGTCGAATTCGCCTGCCATGACACAATCCCTTTCACTTATCGTCTAATCCGGCTTCCGCGCCACGATCAGTGCGTCCACCGCCACACATCCCTCGCCCTTGGGCCGCACCAGCACCGGGTTGAGGTCGATGCTCTCCAACGTATCCGCGTTCGCCGCCGCAAAGGCCGAGACCTGCGCCAACGCCGCCGCCAAGGCATCGACATCGGACGGCGGCGCGCCGCGCACGCCCTCCAGCATCGGGAAGCCCCGCACGCTGCGGATCATCTCGTGTGCCACATCCAGGCCGAACGGCGCTGTGCGGAAGGTCACATCTTTCAACACTTCCACGAAAATTCCGCCGAGGCCGAACATCACCACCGGCCCGAACACCGGATCGCGCTGCACGCCAATAATGGTCTCGACCCCGCCCTTGATCATCGGCGCGATCAGCACGCCTTCCAGCCGGGCGCTGGACGCGGCCTTGTGCCCGCGCTCCATCAGTGTGTCGAAGGCGGCGGACGCCTCTGCCTCGCTATCGATATTCAGCAGCACGCCGCCAATCTCGGATTTGTGCTGGATGTCGGGGGAGACGATCTTCATCACCACCGGAAAGCCGATTTCGGCAGCAGCTTTGGCGGCTGCATCGGCGGACTGCTCGATCCGCTCATCGACCACCGGCACGCCGGCCGCGCCCAGCATCTTCTTGGCGTCGAACTCGTTGATCTCGGAACCGATTTTGACGCTCGGCGCGCCGGCGGGCAGAGCCGGCGGGTCCTGCCGGACGCGGCCGCCGTAGAACGCCTGACCGAAATGGATCAGGGCCGCCATGGCGTTGATGGCGCGCGCCGGGTCCTCGTAGACCAGATAGCCGAGTTTCTCCAGCGGCTGGCGGGTTTCGTTGCGGGTGAGGGCAGAAAACGTGATCAGCCGGTCGGGAAATTTCTTCGCCACCGCCTCGAACGCCGGATACAGCCGGTCCATCATCACCGGATTGAGGCCGACACTGGCCATGAAGCAAATAGCATTGGTGTAGCCGCCGTCGCCCAGCAGCGCCTCGAACATGGGCTGCATGATCGTGGCGTCGTTGACCAACTGCGCCGTCACGTCCAGCGGATTGCGGGTGCCGGCGAACGGCACCATCTCCTTCATCCGCTTCTGGGTGCTCTCCGGCAGAGGCGGCAGGTCGAAGCCTTTGTCCGTCGCCGCATCGGCCATGATGACGCCGACGCCGCCGGATACGGTGATGACGCCCAGGTCCTTCTTGGTCGGAAACTTCTTGGCGGTGCAGGCGTAGGCGACGTCGAACATCTCGTCATAGGTTTTGGCGCGGTAGACGTCGTACTTGCGCAGCACCGCATCGAACACCGCGTCCGAGCCGGTCAGCGAGGCCGTGTGCGAGGCGGCGGCGGCGCTGCCGACATCCGACGTGCCGACCTTCATCAATACAATCGGCTTTTTGGCTTTCTGCGCAATTTCCAGGGCGTTGATCAGGCGGTCGGCGTTGACGATGCCTTCCATGTATCCCATCACCACGTCGGTGTTCGGGTCCTGCGCCATATAGGCGACGCAGTCGGAGAACTCGACATCGCATTGGTTACCCATGGTCGCCCACAGGTTCAGGCCATAGCCGCGCTCGCGCATGACGGTGTAGCAGTGCGCCCCGAACGCACCGGACTGGCTGGCGATCGAGATGCCGCCGGTCTGCGGTTTGATGTTGCCGAGGTTGGTGAAGGTCGCGATCATGCCGGTGTTGGCGTTCATCGTCCCCATACAGTTCGGACCGAGCAGCCGCAATCCCGCCTCCGCCCCCATCGCTGCGATGCGGCGCTGATCGGCGGCGCCCGCCTCGCTGATTTCCGCGAACCCGGAGGATAGGATGATGGCGGTCTTGACGCCTTTCTCGATGCAGGCCTGAACTGCGTCCTGCACCGCCGGTTGCGGCACGACGATCACCGCCATATCGACGGGCTCGTCGACCTCGCGCAGCGAGGGGACCGCTGGCAGCCCCTGAATTTCCTTGGACCGCGGGTTGATCGGGATGAGCCGGCCGGCATATTGTGCGATCTTCATGTTATCGATGGGCCGCCCGCCGATCTTCACCGGATCGGAGGATGCGCCAATGATCGCCACCGACTTCGGCTCGAACAGCGTGCGCAGGCTTTCGGTATCGATGATCGACATACTGGGAGAATCCTCTGAGGAGCGGCTGGCGTTTTTTGGTTGAAGCTAGCCTAGCCGCTGCGTCCTCGCCTGCCTAGAGGCCGCTACACCCAAATCACCTGTGCCTGCGGGCCGATCCCGTGCAGGAAGCCGACTACCCCAGTAATCTCAATGCCTGCGGGCGCGCTCACTTCGCTGGCGGCGAGACCGGAATCGCAGGCCTGAAACTGCACGCCCATGTCCTGCAGGCTCTCCCACAACTCGGCGAAGCCGGCGACGCCTTTGGCTTGCAGGTCGGCGTCGTAGGCCGTGGATGAGCGGCCGTCGTCGGCAGGCAACAACGCCGCCAACCCCTCCAGCGCCTTGCAGCCGGCCATGGTGAAGAACAGCGTCACCGGCCTACCGACCGCCGCAGCCCCGGCGGCGAAGAGCAGCGCGTAGTGCACCCGGTCGACCCGGCCGCTTTGGATGACCATGCCGAGTGCCGCGACGTCACTCATGCGCCGACAGGTCCCGGATCGTCGGCTGTTCGCCGCAGAGCGGGCAGGCCGGGTTCTTGCGCAGCTTGATATCACGCCACTCGGTATAGAGGCCGTCATACATCAGAAACCGTCCGGAGAGACTCTCGCCAATGCCGAGGATTTCCTTCAGCACCTCCACCGCCTGCTGCGTGCCGACAGCGCCGGCGACCGCACCGAACACACCTGCTTCGGAGCAGGAGGGTACCGAACCGGGAGGAGGCGGGTCCGGGAACAGGCAGCGGTAGCAGGGATGCGGCTCGCCCAAATGGCCTTTGAAGGTCGAAAGCTGGCCCTCGAACCGCAGCAGCGCGCCGGAGACCAGCGGCTTGCCGGCCAGATGACAGGCATCGTTCAGCAGGTAGCGGGTCGGGAAGTTGTCGGTGCCGTCGGCGACCAGATCGTAGTTCGCGATGATGTCGAGCGCGTTGGTCGCTGTGATACGCTCTTGGTAGGCCTCGACGACCACGTCCGGGTTGAGGTCGCGGATCATCCGCGCCGCACTCTCGACCTTGGCGACGTCAACATCCTCAGTGCGATGGATCACTTGGCGCTGCAGGTTGGAGAGATCGACCGTATCGGCGTCGATCACCCCCAGCCGCCCGACGCCAGCCGCCGCCAGATATTGCAACATCGGCGCACCCAGCCCGCCCGCGCCGACAATGAGGACCGAGGCCGCCAGCAGCTTCTCCTGCCCGACGCCACCGACTTCGGGCAGCAGGATATGGCGGGAGTAACGCTCCAGCTGGTCGTCGGTCCAGTCGGTCATCGATTTGATACTTTATCTCGCATTAACGAGGGTTCATTGCTATGAATTCCTGAATTTGATCCAATACATTGATCGTGAGGCTTTTCCCTCGAGCGTAAGGATTTCCGTTCTTATCAATGCATGTAAGAAGGTTTTTATTTTTCTCATTTAAGGGCCAACAAAGCAAATCACCGTCGCGTTTTCGAACGGCCATGCGCTTGCCTGTTTCGGTATCAGGAACAAGTTCCTTATGAAACCAGCTTCGAGTTGCTTGAAATGATTTTAGTAGCTTCACCCATTCAGTTTGCTTGCGCCCTGGCCATTTGGCAGAACGGTATGGTACAACATTTACCATCGCGACATGGCCTTTTTCGATCATATCACCATACTGACTGGTTTTATAATATGTGGATATATGTTCGGGTGGAATGGGGCGAGGATTATGTACAAATTCAGCGAAACGTCGACGTTTTCCAAGCGTATCAAATTCATTTGGTGTAATTTTTGGATCGTAGCCACCATTTAAAAAAATTAATACCACTGATGCATGATCAATATCTCCTATGTAAGGTGTAACTGGATGATCTAAATTAAAGAAATGGGAATTTCGCCGCAATACGTCTCTATCATCGGGATGAATATTCGAATTCAGCGGATCATATTTTTGCCAAAATTTCACTAAACTACTTGTCATTCTCTCGTTCCTTTTAAAATTAAGCCCCCGTCGAGCCAAAACCGCCGGCGCCGCGCTCCGTCTCGTCCAGGTCGGCGACGGGCAGCCACTCGGCTCGGCTCACGGGGGCCAGCACCAGTTGCGCCACGCGCAGGCCGCGCTCCACCGTGAAGGCCGCCGCGCCTAAGTTGATCAGAATCGCGCCGACCTCGCCACGATAATCGGCATCGATGGTGCCGGGCACGTTCAACACGGTCACGCCATGGCGCAGCGCCAGACCGGAGCGGGGCCTGACCTGCGCCTCGTAACCGGGTGGCAGAGCCAAGGCGATGCCGCAGGGCACCAACGCCCGCTCCCCCGGCTCCAAGGCGAGCGGTTGGTCAGCCGGAATCGCCGCTAGCAGGTCGCAGCCCGCCGCCAACTCGGTCTCGTATTTCGGCAGGGGCAGGCCGACAGCGTGATCCAATATCTGCACCGGCACGGGTATGGCTGCGCTCAAGCCGCTTCTCCGCCAAAGGCCGCTGCGATCCGCGCCGCCAATCGGCCTGCCACTTCATCCTTGCGCATGCGTGGCCAGTTCTCCACCGCGTCGGCGGAGACCAGATGCACCGTGTTCTCGTCGCCGCCAAAGGTGCCGGTGCCGGGCGAGACGTCATTGGCGACGATCCAGTCGCAGCCCTTGCGCTCCAGTTTGGCCCGCGCATAGGCGACCACGTCGCCGGTCTCGGCGGCAAATCCGATGATCAGGCGCGGCCTTGCATTCGCCGCCAACTGCCCGAGGCTCGCCAGGATATCGGGGTTTTCGACCAGGGTCAGGGCCGGAGGGCCGCCGGCGCCCTTCTTGATCTTCTTCTGGGCATCCACTTCCACACGCCAGTCGCCAACTGCCGCGGCACAGACCGCCACATCCGCCGGGAGGGCGGCGTGGCAGGCGTCATACATCTGGCGCGCGCTCTCGATCCGAACCACGTCGACGCCAGCCGGATCGGTCATACCGGTCGGGCCGGAGACTAGAGTTGTCCGCGCGCCGAGCCCGGCTAACGCCGCCGCGATAGCGTGGCCCTGTTTGCCGGAGGAGCGGTTGCCGATATAGCGCACCGGGTCGATGGCCTCCCAAGTCGGTCCGCTGGTCACCAGGGCGTGGCGTCCGGCGAGCGGCTTCGGCCCGGCCTGCTCGGCAAAGAAGCCCTCGATGGCGGCGACAATGTCCATCACCTCCGCCAGGCGTCCTGTGCCGATCTCGCCGCAGGCCAGATTGCCGGCGCCGGGGCCAACGCGCAGCACGCCGCGCGCCTCCAGCGTCACCATATTCGCCTGGGTTGCCGGGTGCTGCCACATCATCACGTTCATGGTCGGGCAGACCATCACCGGCTTATCCGTCGCCAGCAAGGCGGTGGAGGCGAGATCGTCGGCCAGCCCGTTCGCCATCTTCGCCAACAGGTCGGCACTGGCGGGGCAGACGACGACCAGATCGGCTTCCCGCGACAGACGAATATGGCCCATTTCCGCCTCGTCTGTCAGCGAGAACAGGTCCTGATAGACCTTGTTCTCGCTGAGCGCCGCGACGCTCAGCGGTGTCACGAATTGCGCGCCACCCTTGGTCAACACGCAGCGCACATCGGCCCCGCGCTCCCGCAATCGGCGGATCACGTCCAGGCTGCGGTAGGCCGCGATACCGCCCGCAATGATCAGCAGGATGCGCTTACCGTTCAGCATCATCTCTCCAATACTTGATGCACCCCGGGCTTGACCCGGGGCCGCTTCGAAAGCGTGCCGCGGCGACCGGTCCCGGGTCAAGCCCGGGACACTAGGTCAAGCCCGGGACACAGGATCGAGCCGATTAGGAAACCCGCGCCGCACCCAGCCAATCGCTCACGCCCACCTGACTCTCCAGGCCGGCGATGGCGGCGACCATGCTCTCCGTCTGCTCCGCGCCGACCAGCGGCGTGGCGAGCGCGCGGAACTTCTTGGCGAGTTTCGCTTCCTGCTCCGACAGGTCGCGCATCGGTTTGCCGATATCGAACTCCTGCCGCAGCACTTTGCCGTCTTTCTGATGGACGACCACCTCGGAATAGAACGAGGCGAAGTCCGGCTTGCCGTGGACGACGGCCTTCTTGCGCAGGTCTGCGGCGCCTTCGACCTCAAACGTCTCGTCCTGATAAAGCCCCAGCGAGCCATCGGCCTTGTCGAGCAACCCCAGCGCCACGTTGTGGGCGAGCGAAAATTTCGCTTCCAGGCCGGTCTTCGGCTCGGCGATATCGCACATGCCGATGGCGTTCTGCGGCACGCTGATCTCGATCTTTTCGACCAGCGTCGGATCGAAGCCATCCTGCAGCCGCAGCCGCAGCGCCGCCTCTGTCGGCGCATGTACGCCATAACAGGCCGGATGGTATTTGAAGAGTGTATCCTGGGTGTGGAACAGTTCGCCGATCCGCTCCAACGCGCGGTCGATGTTCAACTCGCCCTCGGCCATGGTGTCGCCGAAGCCCTGGTGGATATCCAACGTATTCTCGCGCGCCGTGAACCCGCGCGCGGCCAGCGACGCCGCCAACAGGCCGTTCTGCGCGGCCTTGCCGGCGTGCAGCGGCTTGGACATGGTGCCGAAATTGCTCTTGAGCCCCGCTGCCTGGGTGGCGGCGATGCCCATGGCGCGGTTGGTCGCCTCCGCATCCAGGCCCAGCAGATTGGCGCAGCCGGCCGCAGCGCCGATAGAGCCGATGGTGCCGGTGGAGTGCCAGCCGCGGGCGTAGTGGCCCTTGCTCATCATGCCGCCGATGCGGGCCAAGACCTCGACGCCGGCGACGAAGGCGGTGATCACGTCCTTGCCAGTCTTGCCGTGCCGCTCCGCCAACGCCAGCACCGCCGGCATCACGGCCACGGTCGGGTGGCCGGTGAAGATGCCGAGCACATCGTCGTAATCGAGCGCATGCGCCGCCGAACCGTTATAGAGCGCGGCCTGGCCGGCGCTGGTCTTCTCGCCCACCCCGATGAGCGAGGCGTGCGGCGCACCGCCCTCGTCCTCGATCTGGGCGAGCAGCATCTCCGACAACGGCTCGGATTTGCCGGCGAGCGCGACGCCGACCATGTCCATCAGGCAATGGCGGGCCACGGTGCGCGCCTCCGCCGGGATCTGATCGAAGGTCAGGGTCGAGGCGAACTCGGCCAGCGCCTCGGTGACTTTCGGTTCGTTGGTCAATTGCTCTGTGGTCTGCTCGGTCATGGCGGTTTCTCCCCTTCGCGGGCTGGTCAATCGGTCTCACCTAATTTGTGGGACTGCGCGGCTGCGACGTCAAGCGAGAGCCGCGCAGAATACCTGTGCCGCGGCGGCGGCCTAGCCGGGCTTGCGGCCCGTCGTGCGCATCAGCACGCCCTCCACAAAGGGCTCGGTGCCGATGCTCTCAAAGCCCGCATCGGCGAAGTAGCCTTCCACATCCGCGGATGAGTGGGCGAGGCCGGTGCCGTTGACGATAGCTTCGGAGAGGCCCCAGAGCGCCGCGTCAGCCGGCCCGGTGCGGTCTGCATTCAGCGCCTCGCCGATCAGGTGCATCTCCCCGCCCGGCGTGAGGGCGTCATAGGCTTTCTTCACAACGGCCCGGAATTCGTCGCGGCCATACATCGGCAGGTTGGAGGCCATGACCACCACATCGGCGCCCGCCGGGAACGGATCGACGTTGAAATCGCACGCCTGCGCCTCCACCCGGTCGGCGACGCCATTTTCGGCGATAAACTCCCTGGCCACTTCCGCGACCGAAGCCAGGTCCAGCACCGTGGCCCGCAGCTCCGGGTACTTCTTACAGGCTTCGATGCAGTAAGCGCCGGAGCCGCCGCCGATGTCGATCAGATGCTTCTTGCCGGTTAAATCGACCTGGCGCAGGAACAGCCGGCCGGCACCGCGGCCGATGGAGTAGGTGGCGCGGTGATAGCGGCGCGCATCTTCGACAGTGAATTCGGAGACCTTGACGTTGTCGGCGCGCGGCGGCGTTTGGTTGCGGAGGATCTCCGACAAGCGGCCCCACTGATCCCAGTCCGGTTTGGTGAACAGCATCCACTCGCCGGCGTAATGCGGCTGGCCTTGCACCAGAAATCGCTCGACATCCGGCGCATTCTTCAGCCTGTCGCCGTCGCGCTCCACAAGGCCCAGCCCGACACAGGCGACGATAATCCGCTCGCCGTGCAGCGCGGTCAGGCCCACCGCCTTGCTGAGCGCGGCTTCGGTGTCGTGACCGTCGGCGATCTTGGTAAACAAGCCGAGTTCTACGGCGGCCATCAGAGCGGCGCTCTCGCGGTAGGCGCGCACCATGTGTTGCAGGCGGACGGTGGTTGGACGGGCGGCGGAAGCGGAGGGCGGCATCGGTGTTCTCACGGTGAGCGGACGTTTCGCAAAGCATACAAGCCGCGGCCCGAGAAACCAATGGCGGCATAGGCGCAAAAAAAAGCGCCGACATCGCTACCAGCGCTTAAGGTTGGCGACCTCCACAGAGAAACCGGTCGCCCGAGGGGGTAGAAGTCTAACGATATCGCCGTTAAATCTTGTCCTTCAGATCGCCTTTGGCCTTTTGTAGGTCGCCCTCGACCTTGTCGAGCTTGCCCTCGCCCTCCAGCTCCTTGTCGTCGGTCAGCTTACCGGCTTGTTCTTTTATCTCGCCTTTGACCTTTTTAGCGGTCCCTTTAGCCTGATCATCGTTCGCCATTTTCGATCTCCAATCTTCGCTTCGAGGAATTGTACCTAGTGAACGCGGCTAGACCTAAAAGGTTCCATGAACTCGATATCCGACCCAAAAATCGTGCTCAGAGGCTTGACCGACCGCGCATGCCGGGCAACAGCAGGATGATGGCCGCGGCGGCATCGAAGGCAACGAAGGTCAGCAGGGCCGGCCCATAGGCCCCGGTGCTGTCGCGCAGCCATCCCGCCAATCCGGAACCGAAGCCCGCGCCCACATAAAGCGCAATATTGGCGAAGCCGTAGACCTTGCCATAAGCCGCGGGCCCGAACGCCTGGCGCAACAGCAGCGGCGGCAGCATGACTACGTTGCCTATGACCAGGCCGGCAACAGCAGACCCCAGGTATATGGCCGCAATATCGGTCGCGGCATACAGAATGGCGATACCGGTCCCTTGCAGGATATACGTCGCCGCCGCCAGCCAGGCCACTGGCAGCCGGGTTGCCAAATAGCCGGCAGCCAGCCGCCCAATCGCGCCGACGCCGACTCCCAGGCTGATGGCGTAAGCGGCGTCCGCTGCCGGCAGAAGCTCACTCAAATAGGCCAGTTGATGCGAGAGATAGCCGACCTGCGCGCCCAGCCCCAACCCGCCGGCGATGGCAATCCGCCAGAACCGCGACGTGCCGAGCGCCGCCCGGGCGGTAAAGCTGGTCTCCAGTGCAACGGCCTTGCCCTGCGCTGCCAACGGACGGCGCAGCACGAACAGCGCCAGCGGCACGATGGTGAGTGTCACCAGCAAACCGACCGCGGTCACCGTCGCGGAAAAGCCATAGACCGAACTGGCGCCAACCATCGCCGGAACGGCCAATGCGCCGCCGAGGCTCGCCCCGGTTAATGCCAGGCTGAGCGGCAATCCCAGCCGCGCACCGAACCACGGCACCAGCGAGGCGCTGATCGCCGGTGTCGCGATCAGAGGATATCCCGTGGCGATCAGGGCATAGGCGGCATAGAGGTGCCACGGCTCGGTCAGATGCCCCATGGCGGCGACACCGGCGCCGATCGCCAGGCCGCCATAGGCCACCGGCAGCCGTGTGCCAAAGCGGTCGGCGATCCATCCGAACAGCAGCGTGACCGGGATCGCCAGCCAGAAAAACAGGGCGATCGCATTGCCGATCAGACTGGTCGACCAACCATGCTCCGCTTTCAGCGCCGGCAGGTAGACCGTGTTGCCATAGAACACCGTCCCCCATGCCAACACTGCCATCCAGAAACACACCGCAGTGATAACCCAACCGTATGCGGGTGCTTTCGGCCCGCTCATCCGGTAAGATTCCGTGCGGTGATCGATGCGGACCTCGCAGAGAACCGCCGATGGGAATGGATGGAATTCATGGGGTTTGACGCAGCCGTTTGCGTAATGTGGCAGCCGGCAGCCTAGCCGAGGAATGCGGTCTGTCGCATAGAAACTTGGCACCGCACTGAAAACCCTGCGCTTTCCACAATCGATCCACGCGGCCCGGCGGCGCCGGGCTTGCGGTTTGCCCCGAATCCGGGTCCGATGCTCTTCAATGATCCTCTCCCAAAGTTGAGCCGGAGCCCGCACAGGCCATGCCAGATGGCGATTTACTCGCGCCCTCTTCCCTTGAGCCTGCCGGCGGCACACGCTCGGCCGCCGACCCGAAAGCGGTGTTGCAGCGGGTCTTCGGCTACAGCGAGTTCCGCCCCGGTCAATGGCCGGTGATCGAGGCGGCGCTGGCCGGTGAGCCGGTGCTGGCGATCATGCCGACCGGCGGCGGCAAATCGCTTTGCTACCAACTGCCAGCCTTGGTGCGCGACGATCTGAGCGTCGTCGTCTCGCCCCTTATCGCCCTGATGCGCGATCAGGTGGCGAACCTGACGGCGGCGGGCGTGCCGGCCGGCACCATCAACTCCGGCAACAGCCCAGAGGAAAACCGGCGGGTGTTTGCAGCCCTGCACAATGGCGAATTGCGCGTGCTCTATATCTCGCCGGAGCGGCTGCTGACCGACGACATGCTGGGCCGGCTGCGCAATCTCAAGCCCGGCCGCATCGCCATCGACGAGGCGCATTGCGTCAGCCAGTGGGGCCACGATTTCCGCCCGGACTATCTGCGCCTCTCGACCTTGGCGGAGCATTTGCCCGACGTGCCGCGCATGGCGCTGACCGCCACCGCCGACGCCGCAACCCAGCGCGATATCGTCGACAAGCTGTTCAGCGGGCAGAAGGCCAAGGTCTTCATCTCCGGCTTCGACCGGCCGAATATCCGCCTGTCGATCCAACCGAAAGCCAGCGTCAAATCGCAGGTGCGCGCCTTCGTGCAACGGCACAAGGGCGCTGCCGGCATCGTCTATTGCCGCTCGCGCAAGCGAGTGGACGATGCCGCCAAGGCGTTACAAGCCGACGGCATCCCCGCCCTCGCCTATCACGCCGGCATGCCCAGCCACGAGCGCGACGCGATCCAGGACCGCTTCATCGGCGAAGACGGGCTGGTGATGTGCGCCACCATCGCCTTTGGCATGGGAGTGGACAAGCCGGATATCCGCTTCGTCTGCCATCACGACCTGCCAGGCTCCATCGAGAGCTATTACCAGGAAATCGGCCGCGCCGGCCGTGACGGCGACCCGGCGGAAGCGCTGCTGCTGTTCGGCACCGACGACATCAAGCTGCGCCGCGACCTGATCGAAAGCTCCGGGAAATCGCCGGAGCAGAAGCGCATCGAGCATATGCGCCTCAATCAACTGCTGTCGCTGGTCGAGACCGGCGATTGCCGCCGGCAGGGCCTCCTCGCCTATTTCGGCGAGAGCCGGCACGAGCCATGCGGCAACTGCGACCGCTGCCTGAACCCGGTGGCGCGGGAGGATGGCACCATTGCCGCGCAGAAATTCCTCTCCGCCATGGTCCGTACCGGCCAGCGTTTCGGCGCCGAGCACCTGATCGCCATCCTGCGCGGCGAGATGACCGAGCGGATCGGCAAGCTCCGCCATGACCGCCTGCCGACCTACGGCGTCGGCAAGGAGCATTCCAAGGCCGAATGGCGCTCCATCGCCCGGCAATTGATGGCCGCCGACGTGGTGCGCAGCGACCTGGAAGGGCACGGCGGCCTGATCCCCGGCGAACACGCGCGCGCCGTGTTGAAGGGCGAGCGCAAGGTCGAACTGGTCCGCGATCCGAAAGTGGCAACCACTTCGAAATTGCGCCGAGAGGCTGCGGCAAGCACCGACGAGCCTGTGCTCAGCGATGCAAATCAGGTCATTTACGAGCGCCTGCGCAAACTCCGGGCACAGATGGCATCGAAGCGCGGCGTGCCGCCCTATGTCATCTTCTCCAACCGCACGCTGCGCGAAATGGCGACCGCGATGCCGCGCACGGCAGACGAGATGGGCGCGCTCTATGGCGTCGGCGCGCGCAAGTGCAAGGAATTCGGCCCGGCCTTCCTGACCGCACTGCACGAAGCCTGAGATCCCCGCACCGATCCGAGCGGCGTGCCGCAGGATTTGCGTCTTGCGCCCATCCGCACCGGAAGCACTCTGTTCCTCGCTAAGCTATGGGCTATGTCGATAGCAAACCGAGTTGACCGGTTTTGATAGCACATTAATTGTCCGCTGC